>JAMFRX010000737.1 GCA_026224995.1 Puia dinghuensis | reverse complement strand
GGTCGTCCTGCTGCCGCTGCCGCAGCACGATGCGGCGAAGCTCAATACCATGCGGACACGCATCGCTGCCATCGCCGGTATCAGGGATATCACTTTCTGCGGAAGCGCCCCGGCTTCCGAATCCAACAGCTCCACCAATATCCGTTTCGGGAACAGACAGGAGGATGAACACTGGGAGGTCATGACGAAATATGCCGACGTGGACTACCTGCATGCCTTCGGGCTTAAGCTCGCGGCGGGTCGGAATTTCTTTCCTAGTGACACCGTGCGGGAGTACCTGATCAACGAGACCATGGTGAAACGACTGAACCTGGGATCGGCATCGGCGGCCCTGGGTCAGCAGATAAGGATCAATCACCACACCGGCCCGATAGTCGGGATAGTGAAGGATTTCTTCAACCGATCGCTTCACAGCGACATCGCCCCGATTGCCATCTTTCCGGTGGTGGACAACTATAGCACCTGCGCGGTGAAGATCGACCCTGCTCATATCCGTGGCGGGCTCGCCGCGCTGGAAAAGATCTGGAACGACACCTATCCCGATTATCTCTATTCCTACAAATTCCTGGACGACAGCGTTGCCCAGTTCTATGAGCTGGACACCTCGCTGCTGAAGCTCATAGAGCTCTTCGCCGCCATCGCGGTATTCATCGGCTGCCTGGGCTTGTATGGGCTGACCTCTTTTATGGCCGTCCGGAAGACCAAGGAGATCGGCGTGCGAAAGGTCTTAGGCGCCAGCATCCCCAGCATCCTTTGGCTCTTTGGACGCGAGTTCGGCCGGCTGGTGCTTATCGCCTTCGTGGTGGCCGCCCCTGCGGCCTGGTGGATCATGCACCAATATCTGCAGGATTTCAAATACCGCATCCCCATTGGCCCGGGTATCTTCCTGCTGGCTGTTGCCGCCACCTTTGTGATCGTCGTCCTAACGGTGAGCTACCAGTCCATCCGGAGCGCGGTCGCCAACCCTGTAAAGAGCCTGAGAACAGAATAAAACAAACCTGCCATGATAAAGAACTATTTCAAGACGGCCTTTCGCTTCCTGCTGAAGAACAGGACCTTTAGCTTCATCAACCTCATTGGGCTGTCGCTGGGCACGCTTTCCTGTCTGTATATCCTGCTCTATGTAGAGCAGCAGTACAGCTACGACAAATGGGAAGACCATGCCGGAGATATCTATAGGGTCACGACGGACCTAAAGCTGTCGGGCGACCGGCAACGGATGGCCACCTCTTCGCCGCCCATAGCTGCAGGCCTCAAGCGTGATTTCCCGGAAGTGCAGCAGTACACCCGGGCGTTCAATGCCACCGTATTCGGCGTCGACCAGCACCTCTTAAAATATAAAGAAAAGTCATTCTACGAAAAGGATGCGCTCTTCGTCGACAGCACCTTCTTCCAGGTGTTCAACTATCATTTTCTTCGGGGGAACTCCGCCACGGCATTGACGGAGCCTTTTTCCGTTGTTCTGACACAGGGCACGGCAGCGAAGCTCTTCGGCAACGATGACCCCATTGGAAAGGTCATCAAGATCAACAACAAAGCCGGAGTGGAGAGCCTCAAGGTCACGGGGGTCGTCGATGGTTCCCTGGGCCGGTCGCATCTCCGGGCAAATGTGTTCATTACGATGAACAGCGGGCTCATCGGCAATATCATCCGGGGGATTAACAACTGGGCCGGTGGCAATATGCTGTATTCTTATGTTCGTCTGCGTCCCGGGGCCGATGCGGCGGGACTGGGGAAAAAGCTCGGACCCTTCCTGCAACATTATGGCGCGGAGCAGCTGAAGGCCATCGGTATGGAGAAGGCGATGCAGCTCCAGCCTATCGCCGCTATTCACACGACTACAGACCTGGAACATGACCTCGGCAAGACCGTGAGTTCGTCTTTTCTCTCGCTCTTATTGCTGATCGCCCTGCTCATCCAGGTGATCGCGTGTATAAACTTCATGAACCTCAGCACCGCCCGC
>JAMFRX010000736.1 GCA_026224995.1 Puia dinghuensis | reverse complement strand
CTTGGACTTGTTCTTTCAGGATGATGATGGAAGGACCTTCTGGCATATAATTTCCTATGCAAAAGGCAAACCAGGCCTATACAATTATGCCCCGATAGCGCCTTCTGCCGGAGAAGTTCGAGGATTGGAGGACGCAAAGTGCGACCACCAAAAAAGATAGGCAGCTATTCCTATCAATGAGCTGCAGGTCAATGTGAAAAAGTTCCACCCGTTTTGAGTAACGGAATAAATAATTTTACGCGTATGGCAAAGCAGGAAATTAACAAAGCGTATCAGTCCTTTTTGGCCGAAATAAAACAAAAGGTTCACAAGTCGCAATATCAGGCTATGCGGCAGGTCAACAGCGCATTGATCAGCCTATATTGGGAAATAGGACAGGATATTGCGGAAAAGCAGCAGCGGTATAAATGGGGGAAATCGGTTGTGGAGAAGCTGGCGGGTGATTTACAAAACGAGTTCCCGGGCATGCAAGGATGGTCGGTGGCAAACCTATGGAGGATGCGCAAATTTTACCTTACTTATCAGGAGGATGCAAAACTCGCACGGCTCGTGCGAGAAATAGGATGGGGGCATAATGTGGCGATCTTTGAGAAGGTGAAACAAGAGATCATACGGCATTTTTATGTAGCTATGTGCAGGCATTACGGATGGACAAGAGACCTATTGGTCCACCACATCGATACAGAGTTGCATAAAAAATATGCCATGAACCAGACAAATTTTAAAACCCTGCTGCCGGAAGAAAAGCAAAAAAGCGCTTTGTTGTCCGTGAAAGATGAATACCAGTTTGATTTTTTGGAATTAGGAGAAGATTATAAGGAGCGGGAGTTAGAGCTGGCATTGGTAAAAAATATCCGTCGTTTTTTAATAGAGATGGGAGGAGATTTTACATTTATCGCCAATCAATACCGCGTAGAGGTTAACGAGGAAGAATTTTTTATTGACATACTGCTTTATCACCGGAAATTAAAATCATTGGTGGCCATAGAATTAAAGGCTGGGCGGTTTAGGCCGGAGTATGCTGGGAAAATGCAGTTTTACCTGTCGGTGTTGGATGATAAGGTAAAACATGAAGACGAAAACCCTTCTATCGGAATTATCATTTGCCGTACAAAAGATAGAATGCTGGTAGAATATACGTTAAGAACAGTAAAGAGCCCGATAGGAGTCGCGTCTTATGAAGTGACAAAATCCTTGCCTAAGGATATGAAGAAGTATTTACCTTCTCCCAAAGAGTTGGAAGAAAGATTGCTGCATTTTATTGAAGCCATCCAGGCCGAAGGATAGCCACCGCACAAGTCCTACGCTTCCGATCAGGGAAATAGGTCTAACCGCGGCCCGGCTCGGCAAGTGCCAGCTATTGCCTAACCTGTCGTTTTGAAAGTTCTTATTAATTCACTCATTGGACCAGGCCCCACATACAGATGTAGAGATTTTTATATAGTGAACTAAAGCCATTTGTTATAAATGGAGGCTACCCAGGTTATCCAAAATCGGTCACCACATCAACGGATGACCATTGACCACATATCCACAAGCATCCCCCTTCAACATTCTACACCCCCACTAAAACTTTCGCAAGGACAACCCCTAAAGAAAACCATTAGCATTTCGAATACCTCCCCTGCTGCGGAATTGCATTCCCCTCATCACCCGTACTTTTAACCCGTTCTCACCACAATAAGATTCAAGGTTAAGGTATTCGTTATGACTGATCCAAAACAACACGCCGAACAAGAGAAGGCGCTCAAGAAACTCATTAAGAAATGGTTGACCGTACAAGGAACCCAGGACAAAGCCAATGTCCTTTTATCCCGAAACCCGGGTATCAAACGGTGGAGCAAGAACAATAAAGACTCCTGATCGCCGGTAAGTAGAACCGGATCTTCCCCTTTAAAATTAAAACAGCGTCATCTGCTCCGGCTTTGCAGGCCCGGGAGGCGTTTGCATTCCCCCGGACGCCGATCCGGTCCGGGATCGTTGCTTGCTGGCCAGACCCGCCTGGGCGTCAGCCGGCGGCTTCTCCCATCCCATAACCGTCCGCCCCCCATATTTCCACGAATCCTTCCGCTCATTCTCTATATATTCCTCCAACCCACCAGCCGGAACGAAATCCTTTTCCGCCTTCCGCGCCAGCTCCCCCAGCTTCTTCACGGCTTCCAGCTTATCGCTCTGCCCGACCTTAGCCTTCTGCACCGCAGACTGAAGGATGGAAATAGTCTCATCATAGACATTCACCGGCACCGGAAAAGGATGCCCATCCTTACCCCCATGGGCAAATGCAAAACGGGCCGGATCGCGGAACCGCGCCGGAGTGCCATGGATGACCTCGCTCACCAACGCCAACGACTGAAGTGTCCTCGGACCCACCCCTTCCAGTAACACCAGCTCTTCGAAATCGGCAGGCTGGCGGTCATGTGCCAGCCAGAGGAGGGCGCCCAGCCGGCGCAGATTGACATCGGGGGCCCGAACATCGTGATGCGAAGGCATCACCAATCGCTGGACTTCCCGCATCATCGTCTCCGGCTTCTCCCGCGTCAGGCTGAGAACGGCCTTGCGGGCCGGGTCGGCCTGCGTATCGGCCAGGTTGAGGATCTCGCCTTGATTGACGCCGCAGATGGCGGTATGCGGGTCTTCCACAAAAGAACGCAGTCCGGCGGAATGCCAGTGATACCGACGGGCCATCGAATCATTCGAGCTCATCCCCTGCTGTATCACCGTCCACCGTCCCTGGTCGCTCAGCACAAAACAATGCAGATAGAGCTGAAAGCCGTCCTGCACCACCGTATTGTCCACTTTCGCGCTTAGCTTGCTGCTGCGCACCAGTTCCACCCCATCTAGCCCCGTGGCCTCGCAGATCTTGAGGATCTCCGCCGGCGTCTGCCGCGAGAGATTACCCTTGCCACCGCTGATGTATAGGCCAAGCTCCCGCGAATGCGGGTTGATCGCCCGCTTCAATGCCCCCATCACGGAAGTGGTGATGCCGGACGAATGCCAGTCCATCCCCATGACCGCCCCCAGGCTCTGGAACCAAAACGGGTCCCCCAGCCGGCGAAGGACTTCGTCCTTCCCGTAGTCGGCCAGCAAGACCTCCGTCACCGCCAGCCCCAACTTCGCCATCCGCTGCGCCAGCCACTGCGGGACATAGCCATTGTGCAGTGGGAGATCAGCCATTCCGGAACGTTTCATACCCGCAATTTACTAAAAATAATAGCACGATTGGTCTACCCGCCCAAATACCCGCCTGTGTGCCCAAGGGCAGGCCGCCGACCAGGCCTCGGCCGGCGATCAGCATTCTCCCCATTTACCACCGATTTTACAGGCGGCTACTAATAAACGCAGCGAAAAACTAACTTACCTTATAGACCCCAAATAGCAAACAATGAAAAAGCCTGCCGTCCTTCTCCTGGCACTAGCCCTTACTCTCGCCTGCGCCGCACAGCAGGATCTCCCCACCGACTACCTGACCCCCGCCTTCCATGCAGGCCGGCGCGAAGCCCTCCGCGCATTGATGCCGCCGCATTCGGTAGCCGTGATCTTCGCCTATCCTACCCGTACATTCTCCAACGACGTGACCTATCCCTATCATCCCAATCCCGACCTGTATTATTTCTCGGGCTACAAGGAACCGCATGCCGTCCTGTTCATCTTCAAGGAACCACAACAGGGACCAGGCGGAAAGACATTCAAAGAGCTGTTCTTCGTACAGCAGCGGGACCCCGCGCAGGAGCAATGGACAGGTCGCCGTCTCGGTGTCGAAAAGGTCAAAAGCGAACTGGGCTTCGACGCCGTCTTCAACGGCAGTGAGTTCAACGGCTATCCCCTCGACCTTTCGGGCTTCGACCAGATCCTCTTCGCCGGCCTTCCCGACGACGTCCACGACGACCTTGGGGACCCCGCAGATCTCTACGACCTGCTGGAAGCCTTTAAGAAAAAGGCGGCAATCCCCGCCGACTACGATGCCACGATCATAAGTGAGCTCGCGGCCATCCTGGAACGCGTCAGCGTCAAGACCCTGCCCCGCGCTATTAACTATCTCACCAAGCAGGGGAACGCCAGCGAAAAGCTGCGCAACAACCCATGGGTCATCGGTTTCATGAACTGCAAGGACTCCACCGACCTGGCGGCCTTTAAGAATAAGCTCTCCAGCCTGAAATGGAATACGTTCCTGTATGATAAGCTCATCGCATCCCTGCGCGAGATCAAGACGCCGGAAGAGATGGACCTCATGCGGAAGACCGTCTCCATCTCCAGCATCGCCCACGCCGAAGTGATGAAAGCCATCCAGCCAGGTATGAGCGAAGCAGAGCTGCAGGGCCTGCAGGAATACATACATAAGAAATTAGGCGCCGAATACGTCGGCTATCCTTCTATAGCCGGCGCCGGCGCCAACGGCTGCATCCTGCACTATGAAGAGAATAGCCGCGTTAATATACATCACGATATGATGCTCATGGATATAGGCGCAGAGTATCATGGTTATTCCGCTGATGTCACAAGAACGGTTCCGTCTACCGGCAAGTTCAGCCCCGGGCAGAAGGCCATCTATGACCTGGTATACCAGGCGCAGGAAGCCATCTTCCCGCTTTGCCATGAAGGCACGCCTTTCAGCGACCTGAACAAAAAGGCGACGGAAGTGCTGGCCGACGGACTCATCAAGCTTGGTATCATAAAGGACAGGTCCGATGTGTCCCTCTACTACCCGCATAGCTGTTCGCATTTTCTGGGCCTCGATGTACACGATGTCGGAAACTACGATCAGACGCTGAAGGAGAATATGGTCATCACCGTCGAGCCTGGCCTCTATATCCCCGCCGGTAGCGCCTGTGATCATAAATGGTGGGATATCGGTGTGCGCATCGAAGACGATGTACGCATCGGGAAAGAAAAATTCGAATTGCTGTCCTGGCAGGCGCCAAGAAAATCGGTGGATGTGGAAAAAATGACGGTCAATAAGAGCGCCGTCAATAATTTGATCTTGCCCCCGGTAAATGTGCCATGAACGGCATGGATTTGGCATATCCCGTATAAAAAGATCTATGCAAAAATTATTTATCGCTACAGTTTTCGCCGCCGGCCTTACACTCGGAGGCCTCAACGCCGAAGCCCAGCACAACTATGTAAAAGATCATCCCGTCGCACATTCGGTTAAACGCCCGCCTGCACCTTCCAAAAGCCATGTTTGGGTGGGTTCGGAATTTAGCTATAATGGTGGCAAATACGCAGAAGTGCCCGGTCATTGGGAAGTACCTCCGCACGGCCACAGGGCCTGGGTTGCCGGCCATTGGGCCAAGGAAAGCAGGGGCTCTTATTGGGTACCCGGCCATTGGGCTTAAGCAAATTTTAATTAAAAACCCGGGACCATTCTACAGAATAGTCCCGGGCTTTTTGTAGACAACCGTAAGAACTGTTGCGCAAATTCCACAGCTTTCTTATTGAGCGTTAGCCGTCGCACCAAAATCCCTATTTTTACATGAATGGGCGAATGGAAAGCGTTATGGCTTGCCCTTTGTAACACATGTCACACATATGTAACCTAAACCAAGGACTATGTTCTTACGACTCTCTGTGTTCATCGTCATCACGCTGGGAGCGCTTGCCGGTACGGCCCGCGCACAGGACAGCACCGCCCGG
>JAMFRX010000735.1 GCA_026224995.1 Puia dinghuensis | reverse complement strand
TCTCCGCTACGAGGACATCTTCACCGTCGCCCATTACTCACCCCGCTTAATAGCCGGGTCACAAACCTTTGCCGACTGGGGCATAATCCTCATCCTTTCCCTCGTAGGCGCAGTCATCTGGGCCTACGTCGACCGCGACAAACAAAGGGACGAGAACAAATGGGAATACTGGATCAGAGCCATCGTTAGATACCGCCTGGCAATAGCCTTGCTCGCCTACGGCTTCATCAAGCTCTATCCCTTGCAGGCCCCATACCCCTCTCTCTCCAACCTGAATACACCCTACGGTGATTTCACCCGCTGGAAATTATTTTCCCTCAGCCTGGGTATCGTCCCTTCTTACCAATCTTTTCTAGGTGGTGTCGAGATCGCCGCTGCCTTGCTGCTCCTCTTCCGTAAGACCGCATCCTTTGGCGCCCTGATCGTAGTCTTCTTCACGGGCAACGTCTTCATGTCGAATCTTGCCTACGAAGGCGGCGAATATGTCTATAGCGCCTACCTCATCTCCCTGGCGATCTTCGTGCTGGCCTTCGATGTCCAAAGATTGACGAACCTCCTGGTCTTCCAACGACCAACCATCCCCAACAGCTTCCGGCTATCCCTGAAGGAACCATGGCAACGCTACGGCCGCCTTGGACTCAAAACCCTTGTCTTTTTCTTCTTCGTCGTCCTGCTGGGCTTCCGCACCCGCTGGGGCTATCTGCACGATCCCTATCAGTTCCCCGAGACCAAAGGGCTAAGCGGCGTAAAAGGCCTCTACAACGTCACCGTGTTCCGGCTGAACCACGATACCCTGGCCTACTCGCTTACAGACTCCGTTCGCTGGAAGAACGTGGTCTTCGAACCCTGGGCTACTATCAGCATCGCCGCCAACCAACCGACCGCTGATATCGACTCCGCCAATTCGGAGAACGTCGCCGCCAAAACGGATCTGGAAAAGACCTACGAGCTCCAGGGGACCAACGGCCGCCGCTATTACAGCTATGGCTTCGATACCGTCGGCCATACCCTCACGCTGCGCAACAAGAACGCCCGCGACAGCCTGGACAAATGGGTCTTGCAATATACCCGCGCCGATAGCGGCCGCATTGTCCTCTCGGGCTTTAACCCGAAGCACGATTCCGTTTATGTCGTCCTGGATCGCATCGACAAGAAATATCTCCTGGAAGAGGCCGCCAAGGCAGGCCGCAACGGTAGAAATATAAAACTTTAAAACCATGGCCATGTCTGAAATAGCAGCCCCCTGGAAAGGCTCCGAAAAGATCGCTTTCCGCGTCGCATTCATCTTCTTCATTATCATTTCCTTTCCCAATAACCCGGCCTGGTATGCCGAGCTCTTCCATTTCAATTGGCTGCGGCTCAATTACCGGGATCTATACGATATCGCCCGCTTCGATGGCGGCATCACCTTCTCCAGGACCTTCCTGGGCAGCACCCTCATCGGTTACGCCACCTGGGTATGGACCCTCGTCTTCGCCCTCTTTGGCGCCGCTGTCTGGACCGCTTTCGTCAAATGGCGGAAAAATGAGCGAAAGGATTACAATACCCTCTATTACTGGCTCCGCGTGATCGTCCGCTACCGCGCAGGCATCGGCATCATCGGCTTCGGCTTCACCAAGCTGTTTCCCGTACAGATGCCCTATCCTTCCCTGGGCGTGCTGAATACGAACTTCGGCGACATGACAGCACAGAAGGTCTTCTGGCTCTCTGTAGGCATCGTGCCCTGGTACCAGGTCTTCGCCGGCGTCGTAGAATCCCTGGCCGGCGCCCTGCTCTTCTTCCGCCGTACCACCACCGTCGGCGCCATCCTCCTCCTGGGAGCCCTTGGGGATATCGTCTACGTCAACCTCGCCTACGACGGCGGCGTCCACGTCTACGCCAGCTATTTCGTGCTGCTCTCGGCCTTCCTCCTGGCTAAAGACGTACCCCGCCTCTACCGCCTGCTGATCCAGGAGCGGCTCACCGTCCCCGTTGAATTCTATCCCGCCCTGCGCGCCGGCTGGCAACGCTGGGGCAGGATCACCCTCAAGTCGGGCGCCATCTTCCTCTTTATCATCGTCCTCTTCTGGCTCCAATACAAAAACTTCCGCTACGACCCTTACAAGCAGCCAGCCGTAGCCGGCGTCCACACACTACGGGGCAACTACCTCGTCTCCGAGTTCCGTATCAACAACAGGACGATCCCCTATGACCCGAACGATTCCGTTCGCTGGCAGGATGCCACCTTCGAGAGCTGGTCTTCGCTCAGCTTCTCCGTCAACCGTCCTCACACCCTGGAGCTTGGCAACGGCGGCGGGGCTCCCCAACGCGACATCGAACGTAACTTCGAGATCTCCGGCGTAGCCGGCGGCCGCCGCGTCTTTCATTATTATGCCGACACAGTGGATCACGTGCTCTACCTCGAAGACAAGTATAAGGCCCCCGATAGCGCCCGCGGCAGGGGCGGCGCCAGGAACGCCGGCGGCGCAAAACGGGATCGGAGTAAAACTACGCTCACCGGCCAGAAAGAAGCTGCCGAAGGCGATGTCGCAGCAGACACCGCCGGATCCGCCGGTAAAAGACATCGCGGCCGGGGCGGCTGGATCAGCGAAGATGCCTGGACCCACATCGGCAACGAAGTCAATGGTATCAACCCCATCGCCGCCTCCGCCCGCCGCGACAAAGAATATGCCGACGCTCCCAAATTCGAGAAACGCAACCGCATGATCCTCCACTATAGCACGACCGACGGGTCTCGGATCATTCTCAGCGGCATCGACGATCATAAGGATTCTATCTACGTCGTCCTAAACCGTAACCCTAATCCCTATGCGCTATCGGAAAGCAGCCTACAGGCGGGCTCCTATTAGCAGGCTGACCCTCTTGATAGCGGGTTTGCTCGGCTGCGTTTTCTGCCTGGCCTGGAACGTCCTGCACGACCGCCGGCAGCATGAACAGCCGCCGGACCGCTTCGGGTTCGGCCGGCCGGCCACACAACATGAGATCGACTCGGAAGCCATCGCCATCGCCCCCGACGGTCTCGGCCTGCCGCCGGGACAAGGTGATTCCGCTATCGGCGCGCCGGTCTACAAGCTCAAATGCGCCGTCTGCCACGGCGCCACCGGCAGGGAAGGACCCTTTCAGAAACTCGTCGGCGACACCGGCAAGACGAAGACAATCGGCAACTACTGGCCTTATGCGACGACCGTCTTCGACTACATTCGCCGCGCCATGCCCCTGAATGCACCGGGAACCTTGAGCGCGGACGAGGTCTACGGCCTTACCGCTTATTTGCTGAGCGCTAACCGGATCATTTCTCCAAAAACCGTCCTGGACGCTCGTACGCTGCCCTCAGTGGAGATGCCTGCAAAAAATTATTTCATCGCCCACGATAGCATATGGAAACCCCAATAGACCGCCGCTCCTTCCTGGCTTCCGCCGCCACCACCGCCGGCATCGTCCTGCTTAAAACAGCCATGGGTCAGACCATCCAGGCCGCCGGCCACCCGCTCTCAGCCGCCAAGGACCAGGTGCTTCACGACCCGACCCATACACCCGGTCCGCCCCCATCCGCCATCGGGACCCGCTCCCGGTTCGAGACAATAAAGCTGGCCCCTTCTGATACTTCCTCTCGCACACCGCTGCAGTCGCTATACGGCATCATCACCCCTTCGGACCTGCATTTCCAGCGGCACCATGGCGGAGTTCCCACTATAGACCCAACCAAATACGAGCTCCTGATCCACGGCATGGTAGACCGGCCTACTGTATTTACCCTGCGCGACCTCAAACGCTATCCCGCGCTGTCCCGCATCTGCTTCCTGGAATGTTCGGGTAATTACCGGGGAAATAAGCCCGAGCTGACACCTCAGGATATCTGCGGACTCACCAGCCAGGCAGAATGGACCGGCATCCTGCTCTCCAATCTTTTTCGCGAAGTGGGCGTCCAGCCCAAGGCTACCTGGTTCCTGGCAGAAGGCGGCGACGCCGCCGTGATGACCCGCAGCATCCCCATCCACAAAGGCTGGGACGACGCCATGATCGCCTACGGCCAGAACGGCGAAGCCCTCCGCCCCGAACAAGGCTATCCCGCCCGCCTGCTCCTGCCCGGCTGGGAAGGCAATACCAACGTCAAGTGGATCCGCCGGATCCAAGTGACCGATAAGCCTTTTATGACGAGAGAGGAAACCTCAAAATATACCTACGCCCTCAAAGACGGCAAGTACAGCCAATTCAATTTCTTCATGGACGCCCGGTCCATCATCACCTTCCCCACTTACCCGCTGCAGATAGACAAAGGCTGGGTAGAGATCAGGGGGCTCGCCTGGAGCGGCAGAGGACGGATAGATCGGGTAGATATCAGTACGGATGCAGGCAGGTCCTGGCATCCCGCCAACCTCAACGGTCCCGTGCTGGATAAAGCACATACCCGGTTCACCTACCTGTGGAACTGGGACGGCAACGAAACCGAGATCCTCAGCCGGGCCGTGGACGACACGGGTTATATCCAGCCCACCCTGGCGGAAATTACCGCCCTGCGCGGCGCCGACCTCGGCTACCACCTCAACCCCATCACCGCCTGGTATATTCAAAGGGACGGCCAGGTCTTTTTCAAGCCGCCCGCCACAAAAAAATCTTGAAAAGTTAATCTACTAATTTTGTAGACTAGATCATATTCCCCTATATTGCCCCACTAAACTCCTAAGGATGGCAGATTCAAACATTACTTTAGATCCAACGCACAATCCCGACGCACCGGCCGCACCCTTACGAAGATCCCTGGCCCTCACCGAAGACTGGTGGGCGGTTTGGCTTGGCCTGGGCATTATTATCCTGGCCTATGTCTTTTATCTTGCCGGCTCCAGCATTTCCTGGATCGCAGTGTCGCCGACCAAATGGTCGACCTTTCCGGAACTCGCCACGCAATTGTCGAAGAACGGCATCCGGTACCTCGCTTTGCTCGCTGCCTTCCTGGTGCTCTTCACCATCGTGGTCTCCTTCATCGGGCAAAAGGCCAAAGCATTTATTCCAGCCTTCATTTTTATTTTTATTCTTTCAACTATTATCTATATCGCCGGCAACTGGGATCAGGCCAGTAAATACAATCTGGAACCACCACTCGTGGCGCTTCTTCTCGGATTGATCATCTCCAATGTTATCGGATTGCCCCGCTGGCTCGACGCGGGCTTCCGGGTCGAATTCTATATTAAGCTGGGTATTGTCCTGCTGGGAGCCACACTGCCGTTCACGTTGATCATCTGGGCCGGACCGGTGGCTATTTTGCAGGCTTCCATTGTTTCGATAGTTACCTTTTTAGCTATCTTCTTCACCGCCCGAAAGCTGGGCCTCGACCAACGGCTGGCCGCAGTGCTGGGCGCTGGTGGTGCCGTCTGCGGAGTCTCGGCCTCGATCGCGATCTCCGGCGCCGTACGGGCAAAGAAGGGGGATCCGCCCATCGCCATAAGCCTGGTCGTATTTTGGGCCATTATTTTCATCTTCGCGTTGCCCCTGATCGCTCGCGCGCTTCACCTGCCTACGGGCGTGGGCGGCGCTTGGATCGGAACATCGGAATTCGCTGACGCTGCTGGCCTTGCCGCAGCCCAATCCTATGGCGGACTGGCCGGGAAAGGGCTGGGTATTTCAGGAACGGCCGACCAGGCCCTGGCATCCTATACGCTGATAAAAGTCATCGGCCGGGACATTTGGATCGGTATCTGGGCGCTTGTACTGGCGCTCATTTCAGTCACCTATTGGGAACGCTCCGAGACCAACTCCAAAGTACAGGTCGGCCAGATCTGGTGGCGCTTTCCCAAATTCGTCATCGGATTTCTCGTCGCCTCTATCCTGACGACACTCATCGTCCACGGAAATTCACTGGCAGAATATAACAAAGTCGTGAAGCCCGGCCTCATCACACCCATCACGTCGTTACGCACCTGGGCGTTCACCCTTAGCTTCCTGAGCATCGGACTCACGACGCGATTCCGCGAATTAGCCAACGCCGGCATCAAACCATTTATCGCATTCACTGTTGGGGTTATTGTAAACGTGATCTTAGGCTACATCCTTTCAGTGATCGTTTTCGGGCATTACTGGTCCGGCGTTATAACACATTGATGCATGAAGATCTTAAACTCATTACAAAGAGGGAACGCCGAACCGGCTTGTGAAAAATGCGCCCATTTCCACAACGACCCCGCGCACATCGAAGAGGTCTATCGTGGGCTCACCACCATGAGCTCGGGCTTTGCTTCGGTGCGCGACCGTGACGGTATCTGCAATTATCATCAGCTCTACCTTTCCGCTCGCGACAGCTGTCAGCGCTTTACGTCTCGCATGCCTGCGTAGCAGTGACCCTCCAAGACAAATAAGCAAGTTTTTTTTGACGGATTATTTAAAAACGTAACTTGTATCAAATATCGTTAGTCCTATGGCTGAAGAAATAAAGAAACAAACCGCCCTCGGCGACGTCGCCGCCCGACAGCTCGCCATTGCCACCCGCACGGTGCCGCAGATGATCACCATCACCCCGCGCTGGCTCACCCACCTGCTTAACTGGATCCCCGTGGAATCCGGTGTCTATCGGCTCAATAAGGTAAGGGATGCAAGCCAGGTGGAAGTAGATTGCTCCGGCCGCGACGAACGCGTGCTGCCGCAGACTTTCGTAGATTATATCGACAACCCTCGCGAATACAACCTCAGCGCGGTCAACACCGTACTGGATGTCCATACCCGCGTGTCGGACCTCTATAGCAAGCCATATAATCAAATAAGCGAACAGCTGCGTCTAATCATCGAAACGATCAAGGAAAGACAGGAGAGCGAGCTCATCAACAATAAGGAATATGGTCTGTTGTGGAGCATCGCCCCTTCGCAGCGCATCAATACACGTGCGGGCGCGCCTACCCCCGATGACCTCGACGAGCTGATCTCCAGGGTCTGGAAAGAGCCCGGCTTCTTCCTCCTGCACCCCGCCGCCATCGCCGCATTCGGCCGTGAATGCACCCGCAGGGGTGTACCGCCGCCTACGGTCTCTCTCTTCGGCTCGCAGTTCCTCACCTGGCGCGGCCTGCCTCTCATCCCTTCGGATAAGATCCCCGTCGAGAACGGCAAGTCGAAGATCCTGCTGCTGCGCACCGGCGAAAGCCGCCAGGGCGTCGTAGGGCTCTACCAGCCCGGCCTTCCCGGCGAACAGTCGCCCGGCCTCTCGGTTCGCTTCATGGGAATCAACCACCAGGCTATCGCCTCTTATTTAGTTTCCCTCTATTGCTCCCTGGCCGTATTGGTCGACGACGCCATCGCCGTCCTCGACGACGTGGCCATCGACAGATATCACGAATACAAATGGCCTTCATGAGCAATCCTTTCAACGCGGATTTCGACAACCCTGCAGGCGGTCTCGAACAGTTCACCCAGCTGCCTGGCCTTGGAGACGTCGGCAACCTGCCTGACGAGAGCTTCCTCCAGGATCTTGCCAATCAATTGTTCAAAACAGGCCCGGTGCCATCGCCCACGCAGTCCGCGATCGGCGCGGTGCCTTCGTCCGTCGCCGGCAGCGGTGTGTCCCCCTCGGCCGTCAACCAGGGCAATAGCGTCGACCTCAAAGACCCTCAGACCAGCCTGCCCGATCCGCACTTCGCCGGCACCGGCCATGTACCCTCGAGCGTTGCCGGCAGCGGCATTTCGCCATCCTATACCGGCGCCCCGGCCAACGGCGCCGGAGCCAAAAGCTCCATACCCGGCGCCTCACAGATCGCCCCGGACCAGCTTCCTTTTTCTAACGACCCGGGTTTCTACTTCCTCAACCAAAAAAGCCCCTTCGTCCACGCACGCCAGCCGCAGCCCACAAATGCAGCCCTGGCCTCGCCCCCATACGATGTCAACCAGGCGCGGCGCGACTTCCCCATCCTGCACCAGCACGTCAACGGCCGGCCCCTCGTCTGGCTCGACAACGCCGCAACCACGCAGAAGCCGCAGTCCGTCATCGACCGCATCAGCCACTACTATCGCCACGACAACTCGAATATCCATCGCGCCGCCCACGAGCTGGCCGCCCGCTCTACCGACGCCTACGAAGGCGCCCGCGAAAAAGTCAAAGGTTTTCTAAACGCCGCCTCCGCTAACGAGATCGTCTTCGTAAGAGGCGCCACCGAAGCCATCAACCTCGTAGCAAAAAGCTGGGGCCATCAAGTCCTCCAGCCCGGCGACGAGATCATCGTCACCCATCTGGAACATCACGCTAACATCGTCCCCTGGCAACAGCTAGCCGCCGCCAAAGGCCTCAAGCTGAAAGTCGTCCCCGTCGACGACGACGGCCAGGTCATCCTCAATGAGTACTCGAAGCTCCTCAGCAATAAGACGAAATTGGTTTCCTTCACCCAGGTCTCCAACGCCCTTGGCACCATCACCCCCGCTATAAAGATGGTGGAGATGGCACACGCCGTCGGAGCCAAAGCCCTCGTCGACGGCGCCCAGGCCGTCAGCCATATGCCCGTCGACGTCCGCGCCCTCGACGCCGACTGGTACGTCTTCTCCGGCCACAAAGTCTTTGGCCCCACCGGCATCGGCATACTATACGGAAAAGAAGACCTGCTAAACGCCACCGACCCCTGGCAAGGCGGCGGCAACATGATCCGCGACGTCACCTTCGAACATACCACCTACCATAATGCCCCTGGCCGTTTCGAAGCCGGCACCGGCAACATCGCCGACGCCATCGGCCTCGGCGCAGCTATCGATTACGTCACCGGCATCGGCATGCACCTCATCAGCCAGTACGAACACTACCTGCTACAATACGCCACCCGCCTCCTCCTCGACGTCCCCGGCCTCCGCCTCATCGGCACCGCACCCGACAAAGCCGGCGTCCTGTCCTTCATCCTCGATGGCTATCGCACCGAAGACGTAGGCTCCGCCCTCAATAGCAACGGCATCGCCGTCCGCTCCGGACACCACTGCGCCCAACCCATCCTCCGCCGCTTCGGCCAGGAAACCACCGTCCGCCCCTCCCTCGCCCTCTACAACACCTGCGCCGATATCGACGCCCTCGTTGCTGTCCTCCATCGGCTTAAAGCCAATCGACACTAAAAGCACTTGCCCCCAACGGCTCCCCACTCCCCGCGGTTGCCGCCCGTCACTAAAATTTCCCCTTATTAACAAGATATTTTTTTTATTCTGTTAAAGTCCACTAGTTTTGTGGACTAATACGCTTGCCGCTACACCTCTAAAAACAATTGCATTATGAGTAAACATGCAGGGATGGCCTTTGCCCTCCTCCTGGTTAGCCTCTTGTCAGTAGCCCAAACCCACACCATCAGCGGCCGCCTCACAGACGAAACAGGCAACCCCGTCCCGGGCGCCACCATCCACGTAAAGAACGGCGCCCAATCCACATTTTCCGATGACCAGGGTCGCTTCACCATCGCCGTTACACAACACGCCACGCTGCTCATCACCTCCATCGCCTTCCAGCCCGTGGAGATCCGCGAAGATGACCCCGCACTGAGCCGCCTGGTCCTCCTTCACGCCACAGGCTCCCTGGACAGCATCTACGTCACCACGGCCCTGGGTATCCGCAGGACCCGTAGCTCCTTACCCTACGCCACCCAGCAGCTAAGCTCCGAAGAGCTCAACCGCACGCCCAACACAAATTTCATCGACAACCTCTCAGGAAAAGTAGCTGGCCTCCAGATCACCTCCAGCAACGCCCTCGGCGGCAGCGCCAACGTGATCCTCCGCGGCTTCAAATCCCTCACCCAGTCCAACCAGGCCCTCTTCGTCGTCGACGGAGTCCCCTACGACAACTCCACTCAAAACCTCGCCGGCTATGACCTCGGCAATCCCGCGAGCGACCTCAACCCCGACGACATTGAATCGGTAAACGTCCTCAAAGGCGCAGCGGCCTCCGCGCTCTACGGCTCCCGCGCAGCCAACGGCGTGATCATCATCACCACCAAGAAAGTAACCTCCCGGAATAAAAAGCTGGCGATCACCGTGAGCCAGTCCACCCAGGCCGGCATCGTAGATAGATCGACGCTCCCGAAATACCAGACCCAATACGGTCAGGGCTATGGCAGCGCCGGCGCCAGCAGCCCCGACGGCTTCTTCTATTACCAACCCGCCGTAGGCAGCAACGGCCAGAACGTCAGCATCGTGGAAACGGACGAAGACCAGGTCTGGGGCTCCGCCTACAACCCCGCGCTCAAAGTCTACCAGTGGGACGCCTTCTCCCCGGGTAACGCCAACTTCGGCAAAGCCACACCCTGGACGGCCGCGCAGCACCATAACCCCACGGATTTCCTCGTCACGCCGCTCACCAGCATCACCGGGGTCTATATAAGTGCCGCAGGTGCCGATGCCTCCGTGAAAGCAGGCTATTCCAATACCTATGACAAGGGCATCCTCCCCAATAGCAACATCAAAAAGAATACGCTCTACCTGGACCTCACCTATAACCTCTCCGACAAGCTCACCCTCGGCGGCCTCATCGACTACACCGACGAGAACGGCCTCAACCGCAGCAGCTACGACTTCCGCGCCATCAACACCTCCATGCGCGACTTCCGCCAGTGGTGGCCGACGAATGTCGACCTTAACGAACAGAAAGCGGATTACTTCCGCGGCCGCACCAACAACACCTGGAACTGGCTTGGCGGCTATGCCACCGCGGCTACAGGTCACCTCCCCGCCGCCGCCTATCACAACAACGCCTACTGGACCCAGTACGAGAATTATAACGATGACTCCCGCCAGCGCTACTTCGGTAATGTCAGCCTCAACTATAAGGTCATCGACGGACTCAGCATCCTCGGCCGTGTCGCCAGGGACAGCTACACGCAGCTCTTCGAGACCCGCGTAGCCGTAGGCTCCTACCAGACCCCAGGCTATTCCAAATACATCGGCAACTACGGCGAGACCAACTACGACCTTATCGTCAATTACGATAAGAACCTCAGCCCTGATCTCAACCTGAAAGCCTTGCTCGGCGGCAACGTCCGCCAGGTGGACAACAGCTATACCTCCGCTGCCACTTCCGGCGGCCTCGCGGTCCCGCACTTCTATGCCCTATCCAACTCGCTAAAGACCCCCGCCGCACCCACAGAGTACGACGGCCGAAAAGAAGTCGACGGCGTCTTCGCCGGCGCAACCCTCGCCTACAAGCAGCTCATCACCCTCGACGGGACCGTTCGCCGCGACCAGTCCTCCACCTTGCCGAAAAGCAACAACTCCTATTATTATCCCGCCGTCTCGGCCAACTTCCTCTTCTCGAAGCTACTGCCGGATCTCACCTGGCTGTCCTATGGAAAGCTAAGGGCCAACTACGCGGCAGTGGGCGGCGATGCCCCGGTCTATAGCACCCACAACGTGTTCAACGCCGGCACGCCTTTCAACAACCAGACCCTCTTCACGTATACCACGACCAACAACAACGCTGACCTCCTCCCGGAACGGAACAAGACCTATGAGCTCGGCGCCGAGCTGGCCTTCCTCCACAATCGCCTCGGCCTCGACGTCACGTATTACCATTCCCGCCTTACCAACCAGATCATGCCCATCAGCCCCTCTGCGGCCTCGGGCTTCACCACCTACTATGTCAACGGGGGCACGGTACAGAACCAGGGACTGGAAGTCACGCTGAACGCCGCCCCGGTACGGACCCGCGACTTCAGCTGGAATATCATCCTCAACTGGAGTAAAAATGATAACAAAGTGATCTCCCTCTACGGCGGTCAGCCCTCCTATACCATCGCCTCTTACCAGAACGGTATTCAGCTCGTAGCAGAGACCGGCAAGTCCTACGGCATCCTCCGCGGGACCGACTACCAATACCTCAACGGCCAACGCCTCATCGACGCCAACGGCTATCCCGTCAAGGCGACCAATGCGAAAAGCGACATCGGTAATGTCAATCCGGACTGGCTCGGTGGCATCACTAACACGTTCACCTATAAACGCTTCACATTCAGCTTCCTCGTCGATATCAAAAAAGGTGGGGATGTCTATTCGCTGGACATGGACTATGCCTCCTGGTCCGGCGTCATCCCTTCCACGGCCGGCAAGAACAGCCTGGG
>JAMFRX010000734.1 GCA_026224995.1 Puia dinghuensis | reverse complement strand
GCTGTTCAGCCTTCGGCTGAACCTTGTGCTGAAGCGGCTGCGAGCTACGCCGGTGAGAAAGCGGGCCATCATCGGCGGCGAGATGCTGAGCAAGCTTTTCTTTCATGTGATCAGTTTCCTGATCATGGTGGGGCTGGGCTATCTTGTCTTCGGGTTCACCCTGGTATATGGCATTTTCACCGTGCTGGAGATGCTGCTGTTCTCGTTATTCGGGCTGGGCATCTTCATGGGGCTTGGCTTCGTGATCAGCGGAGTGCTGAATAACGAGAGCTCCATTACGCCTGTGGCTAACACCATCACACTGCCACAGATCCTGTTGTGCGGGCTCTTTTTTCCTATAGAGAGCTATCCTCCATGGCTGCAGAGCTTTTGTCATATCTTACCGCTTACTTTTTTCGTAGACGGATTGCGCAAGATCGCCTTCGATGGGCTGCATATCTGGCAGCTGCCGGTGCAGCTGGGCGCCTTGTGCGTATGGTCTGTTATCGTTGGGGTGTGGGCTGTTAAGGCGTTTAAGTGGGAATAGTTTTTTTTGTACCTTCCCGCCTATGAAAAAGTCACCTTTCCTCTTAGTTATTGCAATTGCTGTCCTGGTGCTTTCCTGGGGCGCCACCGGTCATAGGACGGTGGGTAAGATCGCCGAGAATCACCTTACCGCCAATGCGAAGGCGGGCGTCCACGATCTGCTGGGCGATACGACCCTGGCGGATGTCAGCACCTGGGCCGACGAGGTCCGGCGGCAGGATCAATACAAGCAAACGGAACCCTGGCATTATATCAATCTTCCTCTGGGCCTGGACTATGATGGCTTCAAGGGTAAGGTGGAGAATATGCTGGAGTCGAATGTATACAGCGCCCTTGTAGAACAGATGCACATCATTACGGATAAGACCGCGCCGCGGGAGAAGAAGGCTGAGGCATTGAAATTCATCGTGCATTTTGTCGGCGACCTCCATCAGCCGATGCACATTAGCCGGGCGGAAGACAAGGGTGGGAATACGATCCAGCTCAACTACGATGGGAAGGGTACCAACCTGCATTCCGTTTGGGATAGCAGGCTGATCGAGACGCAGGGGCAGGACTATCAGCAGCTGGCTTCGGCGGTCGATCATGCCAGTACGGCGCAGATGAGGCAGTGGCAGAGCGATCCGCTGGTCAAGTGGATGTGGGAGAGCTATTCCATTTCTTCGAAACTATATGCGGAAGTAGATACGATGGGCAGCCGGACTATTGGGCAGGACTATTACAATGCGCATATTGCTATCGTCAATCAGCGACTGGAGCAGGCGGGAATACGGTTGGCGGGGCTGCTGAATGTATTATTTAAAAATGGTCCAGTCCCTTCGGGACCGGACCAGGCCGGCGCTACGGTCAGCCAGGGTGCGGGTGCTGGGGCCGGTGCGCCGATAAAGATCGATGCCAAGGATGCGGCGAACCATGCGAATGACTATGTGGTCGTGAGTGACAAGGTATATGGCTATAAGGCAATGGAAGGGTTGACGCTGGTGAATGTCGGCGCTGCCTATCCCGACCAGCTGCTTACGGTAGTATTGAAGGGCGATGCCATCGCGATCGCCGGTGAGCTGGATGGGAAGGTGATCCAGGTTACGGGGAAGGTGGAGATCTATAAAGGCAAGCCGGAGATCATTGTAAAAGACCCGAAGATGATCACGCATCAGTAATTGACGTGAACGGATAAAAAAAGAGAGCCACCCCTTCGGGTGGCTCTCTTTTTTTATTGGACTATGATCTTTTCTGTCGTGGTGCTGCCGTCTGCCAGCACGATGCGCAGCAGGTAACTGCCTTTCGCCCAGCCGGCGGTGGAGAAGTCTTTGGCCGTATCGGTAAAGGCCGATTGCTGGATGATCGAACCGGTGCTGTTGAAGATGCTGACCGTCTTGAGCTCGGCGCCGGGGATGATGAGGGTGAATGTGCCGTTGATCACGGGATTGGGATAGACCTGTACGGACGGGATGCTGTTGCCGGCATCGAGGGCGCGGATCGTGGACAGGGCCGTCTGGCCGGAGAGCTCGTTGGCCTGGATGCGGTAGTAGACGCGGGTTGCGGGCGCGTTCTGGTCCGTATACGTATAGGCGTCCTGGTTATTTTGATCCGGGACGGTGGCGATGTTGGAGAAGTGCGTGCCGTCGGTAGAGCGTTCTACGGTAAAGGAGGCTAAGCTGCCGGGGATACCTGTGGTCCACTGGAGCTGGGCGTCGGCTGCCTGGCGCTGGGCCGTAAACGATTCGAAGACGACGGGGAGGGCAACGGGGTCGGAAGAGGTGACTACCGAAGAGGAGAACTTCTTGAAGTTGTTCTCCGTGAGGTCCTTTGCTTCTGTCCCATCGTTATAGAGGATGTCGGAGCCGTTATCCGTGATGACCTGCAATTGGTTGAGGGATAGCTGCCCGGCGGTGTTGACGCCCATGAGGCCTTCCACGTTGAGGCCGGTGACGTCGAAGGTAGGCTGCAGCACTGCGGGATCCGTTGCGCTGCCGGTCCAGGTATAGATAGCCGGGTTGGAAGTGCCGTCGTACATGCCGGCGGCGATCACGTATGTACCATTGGTAAGGTGGATGATATCACGGATGCCGCGGCCGCCGAGGTCCAGCTGGATGGGTGCGCCGAAGGTGGGGGTGCCTGAAGGGGCGCCGTTGTTGAACCAGGACTCGAAGTTCAGCAGGGGAGCGATCACGGCCATGGTGCGATTGGCGGTAGGCACCAACGGGGCGCGAAAGCCAAAATAGAGCGTCGTGTTGTCGGGAGCGAAGACGGCGCCTTCTATGTTGAAGCCGTCGATGGTCTTGGGGTCCTGGCCGGTCGCCGCAGCGTCGGTGAAGTCATAGCCATTGGCGTCGCCCCAGGCGATGAGCTGGGCGCGGACGGAGGCATAGCCTGAATTGGTGAAGGTGAGGTTATTCGTCTCTACCGACCCGCCGAGGTCCACTGATACGATCCGGTCGCGATTGGGTTCGGCGCCGAAACTCGTGCTGCTGTTGCTCATGGAGCCGAACCAATAGGTTCTGCCGGTAACGGTGGGGCTTGCCGTCGCGGCTTCCACGTCCAGCTCTTTGTAGTTGCCGGGGCTGCCGTCGGTGAGATTGAGCACGTTGTTCTGGTTGTAGTCGAAAGTCGTCACGGGCAGGCCGGAGGTGGTGCGGTCGAAGACATAGATCAAATTGATCTCGTCGTCGGCGATGGCCATATATCTATCGCTGAGGGCGATGGCGTCGGAAGCGTCCGAGTTGCCTGTCGGCCAGCGGAGACTTGTCGCCGCGGACTGGGAAGCGGCATAGAGGATGATATAGGTGGTGGTAATCGTTCCGTTGCTCACCACGAGGGTGATCGTTGAATAGCCTACGCCGGTTGGCGTGATCTTGAGCAGCCAGGATGCGAGGCTACCCGTGAGCGAGAGGCCTGAGGCAGGGACGACGGCGGCATTGCTGCTGGTGACGGTGAGTGTCAGGTTGCCTACCGGAACGTGGGGGTCGCTTATGGTAAAGTAGATACCGCTGGTAGAAGCCGGGTCGTTAGGGTCGTTGATAACGCCGCTGACGGCATAGGGACTTATCGGAGAGGTGGCAACGCCGCCGTCGAGAGAATTGGGGGTATTGGCCACGTCGATCACGATAGACGGTGCGTTAGGATTGACAAAGCAGGGGTCGAAGATCGCGGTAGCCTTTGTGCTTTTGCCCGGGCTGCCGATATCGCCGCCGGTGGAGGTAACCGAACCTTCGGCGTCGCCCGTCTGTGAGAGGGTCCAGCCGGCGATGTTGTCGACGCCCATGGCGGCGGTTGTTGTGTATCCGCTGATGTCCTGGGTCCGGATGGTACCGGGGAAGGTCTGGTCCCCGTAAGTGAGGCGGTCTACCAGGTTGCCGTTGTTATCGTAGAGGTTGATCTGGTCGCTACGGCCGAGGTTGGTGGTGTTGCCGCCGATGACCGGGACGCCATTGCAGAGGTTCCAGTCGGTGCGGAAGGCGGCAGCTGCCGTTTCCGTGAGGATCACCGACTCACCCGGCTGTACGATGCCATAGGCGCTGAGGCTGACGGCGCCGGGGACGGCAGCGTTGTCGTTGTAGCTCCAGCCCGTCATATCGATGGTGGTGGCGCCAATATTGGTGAATTCGACGAACTCGCCGTTGTTGCCGCTGTACATGAACTCGGTGATGCGCATCAGCGTGGGTGAGGCATCGTTGTCCTGGATGGTGATGGCCTGGGAGACAGGGGCGCCGAGGGTGAGACCGGCTGAAGGGCTGCTTATGCTGAGGGTAGCCGTCTCCAGGCCTTCTACGAGATTGTCGTCTATGATCGTGAAGGTCACGGAGCCGCTGGTGGCGCCGCTGGGGATGGTGATGGTATTGCTGGAAAGCGTATAATCGCCGGTAGTGATGCCTGCACCGGTCACGGCGAGGGTTACTGTCTGGGCGCTGGTGACGGGAGCCGATGCCGTCGCTGTCACGGTGACGACGGTCTGCGCGGCTTCCGAAGCGGTGTTGGTGCTGACGGCGAGCGCCACGGTGGCTGGTGTAGCCGTGACCGTACCGGTGGGGGTGAAGGCGACTCCCTTGACGCTGTTCTTGCCGGTGGCGGTGTAGAGCGTGACTGGGACGGCGGTAATATTGATGGTGGCGTTAAAGCCGGCTGCGTCGACTACTTTAACGACGCTATTCGCTGTGAGGTCGCCGAGACCCGTAGAGGCATAGAGCTCGGCGCTTCCTGCCAGGGCTTTTGCGGCCAGGCTATAGCCGCCGAAACTCGTGGTGTAAGTGCCATTGGCGGTCCATGCGCCGCTGACGAGCGAATATTTGGCGATGGTGCCGGTGGTCTCGGCGCTTGCCGTAAGGACATAGAGCACGTCGTAGGTGGTGCCGTTGGAGCCGGAGGAGACGAAGTAGAAATCCTGAAGATTGCTAACCGATGGAAGGCCGGTGGTAACGGGGCCGGCGATCGTAGTTATCTGGCTGCTGATGCTGGCGTAGACCGTTCCGCCGAATGATTTGATGACCCTGAAGTTGGTCGTCGGGTTTGGGGTGGTGCCGCCGTTGGCATATAGGCCGCCCTGATCGGCAATATAATAGGCGGTATTATCGAGCGTGGTGGCGCAGCGCGCCTGGTTACCGCTGATGCCGGTATAGGTCGTGGCCAGGGTGGCGGTCTGGTTGACATCCAGGGTGACGACGCCGCGGCTGATGACGGTATTTACATTGGAGATGGTGCCGTCGGCAGTATTGGGGCCGGTGATGCAAAGCAGGGTGCCGTCGTTGCTGTTAGCCAGGTAGGCGGTCGAAGTGGCGCTGCCTGAGAAGCGCAGCGCGCCGATGCCGGTGGTGGAGACGCCTGGTTGCGGCGTGGTGGCCGTGGTCGTGAGCTCGATGATGGAGGCGGATGTGTTCTTGGACGTGACATCACTAACCTGCAGGACGGCCAGGTTGCCGGGGGTGAACTGGGCTTTTACAGCGAGGGAGAGGAGAGAGCCAAGGAATAGGAAAATTGTGCGTAAAGTTGGGGCCATAAGCGTTTAGGTTGAGGCGGCAAAGGTTTCGTCTCAAGATTACGCGAATGTTACCGGAAGATTACGATAATGTTAACAGGGGTGGATGGGTCAACGGGTTATTTCAAGGGGCGGTTGGCGACGCCTTCTTTGGTGATGTGGACGGGGCGGATATGTCCGTCGGCGGTGAATTCGAGTCGGTCGATGCATACGACGCGGTGGTTTGCGTCGGTTTCACCGAGGGGCCGGCGGTGGTAGACGATATAATAAGTGTCGGTGCCGGGGATATGGATGACCGAGTGGTGGCCGGCACCGGTGGCTACGGCCGTATCCTGCTGCAGGATCTTGCCGATGCGCTGGAAGGGGCCGGTGGGGGCATCGGCCATGGCATAAGCCACGGAGTAGTCGGGGCCGCCCCAGCCACCTTCGGACCACATGAAATAATATTTGCCGTCGCGGGCGATCATATAAGGTCCTTCCACATAACCCTGGGGCGTGATCTCTTTGTAGGTAGAGCCGTCCGGGAAGGTGACGATGGCTTTAAAATCGGAGCGCAGCCGGACGATATTGCAGTGGCCCCAGCCACCGTAGATCAAATAATATTGGCCGTCTTTGTCTTTGAAGATCGCCTGGTCGATGGGCTGGGCGCCATTGTGAAACTTCCCGATCAGGGGTTTGCCGAGATAGTCTTTATAGGGACCTTCCGGTCGGTTTGCCACGGCCACGCCGATGCCGCCTCTGGATGAGTCATTTTGGATGTCGTTGGCGCCGAAGAAGAAATAATATTTACCGTCCTTTTTGGTGATGGCGGGGGCCCACATCGCTTTTTTAGCCCAATGGATGGCGTTGGTATCGAGGATATGCGGATGTTTGGTCCACTGGACGAGGTCGGGTGAGGAGAAGGCGTCGAAGAAGACTTGTTTGTTGTATTTATCGGAGAAGGTGGGGAAGACCCAGTAGGTGGTGTCTAAGATGGTGGCTTCGGGGTCGGCGTACCAGCCGGGGAAGATGGGGTTGCCGGATTGGGATGGGAGGGCGAGGGGTTTAGGGGCGGTGGTGTCGGATGGAAGGGCGAGGGCGGAATGGGTGAGGAAGAGTACGAAAAACGTATAGCTGATTCTGGACATGCGGGATCTATTTTAGGCCTATGTCCTGCAAGATAAGTCAAAATCGGGTTAGTGTCAGGCGGCGGGTTTGTTAAGAGTCCAACCCTCCCGGATCCTGGGGGCCAGCAGTGGATGTTCGTTGAGGGATGAATTGGAAGCGCTTTTAATTTTATGGCGACGATACTGTTTCTTTTGAATTTGCTTTCCGATGATGTAGCCGGCGATTGCGCCGACTATTGCCCCCCATCCCCAGACGGGTAATCCCAGTACGGTGCCTGTCCAGGAGCAGATCCTGACGATATTTCTTCCTTTTTTATGCAATTTCTGGCAACTGGCGCATCTGGGTATCGTAACCGATAGATAAGAGTATTCAACTTTGCGTACGATGCCATAAATCCGTTTCTTTATCAGGTATATCTTCGTATCGATCCTACTGCCGGCGTCCGGCAAATGCGTTTCGCAGAAATAGCAAGTGAGGATGCCTCTATATTTTTAAGGGCTATTTCTAAAATCTACGAACAACTTAAAATCACGACAAACGGTGGAGGGGGCGGAATTAGTGAATGCCGTTGGCCTGTTCGGTTTTTTGGATGAATTGGTATTCGTAGGGGGTGATGTCCACGAAGGCGTAATGTTTGACGGCGTCTATGGTCATTTCGTCTATGATGTCTACGGCGTTCCGGTAGGAGGCGTCCTGGGTGGGTTTGAGCACTACTTCAAACCAGGATGTATCGGTCCTGCGTTTTTTGTCGAGGATGATGTCGCGGATGCTGGCAAAGTTGGCGGGTTTTAATTTTGAGGGATCGGCCCCTTCGTAATAATATATTTGGTTATTCTTGCCGGGCATCAAGGTGATGACCGAACCTTCGGGTTCTTGTTGTTTATGTATATCGTCTACGTCTTTGGGCAGGATAAGCCGCATCGCCGTGGGGCGGCTCATCGTGGTGGTGAAGATGAAGAAGGTGATGAGGAGGAAGCCGAGGTCACACATGGGCGTGAGGTCTACGCGGGTGGAGAGCTTCTTGCTTTTTTTTACGCCGGGCCCTTTTTTGTGGCTGCCGCCGGAGGTGTCTAATTCTGCCATAGCATCTTTTTCTATTAGATGCAGGGCGAGGAACATTCCATAAGAAAATTATGAGCCAGGTTTTTTAAGGGTCCAGCCTTGTAATAATTTTTCGGTGATCGGGGGATAGGTTTCGAAGGAACGTTTTGTTAACGGTTTGATCTTGTTGCGGGTGTAGATCTTTTTTTCGAACATCCTGCCGAGCAGATAGCCGATGGCGCCGCCGAGGATCAAGGCCACGACGATTATCGGGAGGCCGAATATACAGAAGGTGAGGAGGAAGCTCCAGAACCACCAGTTGAAGGTCTTTTTTCCTTTTTTGTGCAGCCTGCTGCATTCGGTGCATCGGGGGATGTCCACCTTTAAGACGGAGAATTCGAATCTGCGGGCGACGAGGAGGTGCGAGTATTTTGTTAATTGATAGACGGGTTTCTCTACCTTGGTTTGTGGATCGGCTGGACGGGTATCGCAGAAATAGCATTGCATGAGTCTAATTTAATAATAAAGCGGAACGACGAGGGTCGATATCTCCGAACGACTGGAAAACGGGTACGAACGGGTGCGGAGGGGGCGATGTTATTGTAAGGCTTGAACGACGCGGGTTTCGATCTGGGTATGGGGTTGAAAGGATGCAGGCTGTGCTGTCTGGCACCATGCTGTCAACCAGTCTTCCAGCCGGTTGTCCTGGTCTTTTGGGTAGGGTTCGCCGACGCCGAGGTTTTGGGGGTACAGTTTGGCGGCGGTGATAAGGACCAGGGCTTTCCGGTAAGCCTTCTTCTTTATGTTTTCCACGGCTTGCATGAGCTTGACCTCGCGGTAAATCTCCCTGGCGGAGGTGGCGCCTTCGGCAGGGAGGACGTCGAGCTGGGTGAGGAGCCGGTCCGCTTTTGACAGTTGGTGATTCAGCAGCAATGTCTTGGCGTAGAGCATGCCCATGGTATTGTGGTCGGGGTGAGCGAGGTAGAACGGCTCGATGGTCGTTAGGGCCTCGGGAGATGCATTGGCCTGCAGATAATATTCGGTGAGGAGCTTTTGGTAGCGCCATTGCGGGTCGAGGGAGCGGGCGCGTTGGAGGTCATGCAGGCGTTGGGTGGAATCGGACAAGGCTGCACGGAAAGCGTAGAAGGGGGCGAAAGCGGGGGTGTCACCACAGGACTGTAATAAGCTCTTGCATTCGGCGAGGCGATTGCGGTCTTTATAGATGAGGGCGAGCTGGTATTTGAGGAACCAGTGGTCGTCGGATGTTATGCGGGTCTCCAGGAGCCTGGCGGTTTCCGGGCGGAAGGGGAAAGCGCGTACGGGGTCGAGGGTTGTGTAGTCGATGGACTGGCCGGTGAGATGGCCGATCCAGAGATCGATCTCGGCGTTGTGGGGGGCGAGGTGAAGGACCTGCAGCGCATTTTGCGGCAGGCCGCAGTCATAATACCAGATGGCGAGCTCCAGAAATGTTTCCTGGGGAAGCTCGTTGCGGATGAGGGAAAGGAAGTTTTGTTTGTTGGCTTCGGTAGGGGAAGCGAGGTATTTTTCGAATCTTGAAAAATGATTGAGGGGGTCGAGGCTGTCTAGTTTTGCGAGGATGGTTTGATTGAGCGGACGGGCGGAGATGGCCTGCAGCTGCAGCGCCTCCATGTTCAGCTGGTTGTTGAGCATCGCCTTTTCAGCGTAGACGCGGGCGCGTATGGGGTCTTTATCGCGGAGGGCGGTCCTGGCCAGGCAGGTGTAGGCGGCGCTTCGATAGGCAGGGTCGAGGCAGGCGATGTCGAAGCCGTCTTTGGCGTCCGTGAGATGTCCGAGGGCTTCGTTTGCGAGTCCATAGATGAAGTTCGACTGGCCGTCTTCGGTATTGACGCTGAGGGCGCGGGTGGCGTAGTGCAAGGCTTCGGGATAGCGCATGTTCCGGTAGAGGAGGGCCGCCAGCTGTGAGAGGGCGGGGCCGTAGCTGGAATCTTTTTGCAAGGAAGCCAGCAGCGCTGTTTCCGCTTCGGCGTAGTTCTTCTGGTCCATGGCTTCGCAGCCTTTGAGGTATTGACCATAGGCCGAGCTCCAGTTGAAATCCGCCGGGGCGTCGACGGGGCGGGCGAGATCGCCTGCTGTTGGCGAGGAGGACCAGGAGAGCAGGTGGTTGCCCAGCGTGGCGACGAGGGAATCTGGGTTGGCATCAGTGTCTACCGAATCGGTGAAGAGGGTCAGGGGTTTTGCCCGGATGATCTTTTGGTAGACGGTGGTATTGCCTGCGACGATGAGCAGGGTGTCGTTGAAGGCGCGGGTGGGCGAGAGCCAGATATGAAGACGATGGTTTTCGGAGCGTAGGTTGAGGGCGCCGTAATCGCTGGCGGCTACGAAGCCATGGGTGCCCAGCACGGGGTACCAGCTTTCGGTCCAGGTATCTGTGCCGTAGGGCAGGAAGGGACGGTGTTTAAATGGGGTCTCGCTGCTTTTAACGTCGTTCTGATTGAAGAGCCTGCCGGATTGCACTTCCACGTATTGGCCGTCTGTATCCGAGAGGAGCTTCTCCCAGATCATGCCCTGGCCGGAGAGGCCCCAGATCCAGATCTTCTTTCCGGCCTTATCGTCGTGGCGGCCATAGCGGACCATGCCCAGCTCGTCGTTGTGCCAGTAGGCGCCGCTGAACTCCGTGTATTTTCCGAAGACGTGGTAGGATTTGTAGCCGCCGAAATCATTGTTCTTATAGTAGCTGATGTTCTTCCCGTTCTCTTTGTTGATGGGCCAGGAGGCATATTCGCCGTTGTGGCCGATGTAGCGGTTGCCGGGGTAGATGAATTCGAGGTCGCCGTCTGCCTTGATGCCGGCGTTCATCCAATGGTAATAGGGTTGTTCCAGGGCGGTGGTATTGTACCAGAAGGAGCGGGTGCTGAAGAGGGCCTGGTCCCGGGGCAGGCGGATCTCCATGCGCCAGTAGCTGCGGGACAGGAGGTCAAGGGCGCCGATGATGCAGGATACACTGCCGTCGGCGTTGGTGCGGGTGGTGTAGTCTACGGGGGTGGCGCAGTTGGGCGTATGGCCGATGATGCCGTAATTGGCTTCGAGGCCGCCGCTGGTCCAGGGGCCGCGCATGGCGATGTCGCGGAATTTCACCGTATGGTTGAAATAGAGGAAGGGGCGGTTTGTAGACTTTTCGATCGCGGCCCAGATCTTTCCGCCGATCTCTGGCAGGATGAGCAGCCGGATGTATTGGTTCTCCAGCTCCACGACCTTCCAGGATTTCGTCTCAGGCTTATCAGTGAAGCCGTCGTAGCGAAAATAGGGATAGACGTTGGAGAGGAGAGGGATCGGGCTGGGGTCGGAAAAGGCATAGGTCGGGAAGTCCATGCGGTATTCGCGGACTGTGGCGGGGGGTTGGGACCGGGCGGACAGGAGAGCGCAGGCAAACAGGGCTGCAAGGAGGCAACGGAAGGCACCGGCGAAGAACAGACGGCGCCTGGTGCTGGCAGAGAACAGAGGGCGGATGGCAGGCGACCGGCGGGGTATTGCTTTTTGCATGGGCTAGTAGTTGTATATACAAATAGGTCCGTCGTTGATGCCGAAGATCAGCTGCTTGCCGCCGAGATCGATGACGTCGCGAACGTCGTCGCGCAGTCGAAGGCCGCTGCGGGATTGCGGGGCGTAGTGGAAATTCCCCTTACCGTCATTCAATAATAAAATGCCGTGGTCGGCGCGGTAGCGGCCGAAGCGGATTCGTGTCCACTGGTTGCCACCGGCCAGGATGAGGTCGGGCTTACCGTCGCCGTCGACGTCTGTTGTGGCGATGGCATATACGGGGCCGTATTGTGCTTCCGTGGGCAATGTCCTTAGTGCGAAGCCGGAATCACCCCTGTTCTGCAGCCAGACTGTGGAGAGGGTCTCTGCTTTCAGCGGGCCTGCGTCCCGGAGCTGGTCAGGCGAGAAGAGGTCGTGGATCGTAGCGTCGGCGTAGTCGTGGTATTCGAGGAACTTCTTCTTCAGGAAGGGCAGCTCGCCGGTGAGGTCGTCCCGGGATGCGGCGGGATAGCTGGTTCCCCCGATATAATAACAGAAGACGGGGTCGATGGTATTGTTGTGGTTGAAATCCTTGTAATAGAGCGTCAGCGGCTGCTGCGGGGTGGCGGCGAACTGGTTGTTGAGACCCTGGTTGCCCAGGATGAGATCGGGTCTCCCGTCCCCGTCCAGGTCGGCGGCGGCGATGCGGTTCCACCAGCCCGTGGAAGGGAAGTGGATATATTGGGCAGAGGCATCTTCCAGGTGACCGTTCTTATTGAGGAATACTTTTATGGGCATCCATTCGCCTACCACTACGAGGTCGGGGTGGTTGTCTTTGTTGAGGTCGATCCAGATGGCGTCGGTGACCATGCCCAGGGTGTCGAGGGCGGGAGCCAGCTGGCTGGTCGCGTCAGTGAAATGGCCCTTGCCGTCGTTGAGGAGGATCTTGCTGCCGGGGGAAAGCGGGTATTTGTTGGGGACGACCCTGCCGCCGATGAAGAGGTCTTCTTTTCCATCCCCGTTGAGGTCTGCCGCTTTCACGCAGCCCGCGTTGAGAAGGATCGGGGGAATGGCGTTCTCTGCCCTGGTGAAATGGCCTTTACCATCGTTGAGGTATAGCCGTCCTTTGAGCAGGGAGTCGCCTGCCTCCAGCTCGTAGCCGCCGCCGGCAACATAGAGGTCTGGATGGCCGTCGCCGTTAGCGTCGAAGAAGACGGCTGCGCCGTCGTCCTGGAGGGAGTCTTTTTCTATGGCCGGCTGGTGGCTGGGGGTGAGGGCGCCGGAGGCCGATTGGAGGAAGATCTGTGCGGGGTGGCCGCGGGTGCCGCCGATGAAGAGGTCTTCCTTGCCGTCACCGTTGATGTCTGCCCTGGCCATGCAGGGGCCGCGGCGGGAGAGGTAGTTGAGCAGTAGAGGCTGCTGGTCGAAATCGTTGAACCTATTTTCTTTATGGACGGGGGTGGGAGTGGTAGTGGCGGTTAGGAGGGGAGGTGAGCTATTGGGCTTGTAATTCCAGGTGCCGGTGGCGTCCCTGAGCGCGATCTTGATCAGGGTGTCGGCTTTTATGTTGTGCAACACCTGGAAGCGGTCGTCAGGCCAGATGATGAGAATGGAGTCGATGGTTGAATGGGCGCCGGTGCCGAAATTAAGGACGGGATCGACGGAGGACTGGAAGCCCCGCACGGGGAAGGCTTCTTGATAGAAGATAGTGTCCTTGCAGAAGAGCTTGATCTTCGAGCCGATGCCGGTGCTATTCTTTGGGTCGCCGAGGAGGGCCACTTTGAGGTAATGTCCTTTGGTGAGGCGGCGGGCATTGTTGCGATAGATGCCGGCGAAATCATTGGTGTTGTTGATGACGAGGTCCAGGGCCCCATCGTTATCGAGGTCGACATATGCGGCGCCCGCGGAGACTGTTTTCTGGTCGAGTCCCCAGTCCTTGTTGACGCGGGAGAAGGTGGTGTTACCGTTGTTATGATAGAGGTAGCTGGTGCCGGGGCTGGGAGGCATTTTGGCGATCGCATCTTTGACGGCCTGGTCTTTGTCGCCGGAGCCTTTCATGGCTTTGTCGGCTGAATACCTGAGAAAATCCATGTCCGTGTAATCCCGGACATAACCGTTGGTGATCAGCAGGTCCTTGTTACCGTCGTTGTCGAAATCGGAGAAGAGGGCTGACCAACTCCAGTCTGTGTTCGACACGCCAGCGAGCTGGGCGACCTCGCTGAAGGTTCCGTCGCCGTTGTTCTTCTGGAGCATATTGCGGCTGTACTGGTAATAGAATCCGTGGTTAAACAGCTGTTGGAACTTGTTGAAATTCTCGGCGCCGGAGTGCATCTTTTGGGTGTGGTTGTCTTCGGGGAGCATGTCCAGTGTCATGAGATCGACGAGGCCGTCGTTGTTGAAATCGGCGGCGTCGTTGCCCATGGAATAGAGGGAGGTCTGGTCCATGCAAGCAGATAGCTTCTCCGTGAAGGTGACAACCGGCGGGTCGCCGGGCTTTGTGGGGGCAGAGGGCCCGTTGTTCATGAAGAGGTAGTCGGGCTCGTTGAAATCGTTGGAGACGTAGATATCCGGCCAGCCGTCGTTGTTGAGGTCAGAGATGGCCAGGCCGAGGCCGAAGGTGAGGACGTCCGAGTGGATGCCTGCCTGGGCGGAGACGTCTGTGTATACCGGGTGGTGGAGGGCTTCGTTCCAGTCGTTGCGGTACAGCTTGCATTCGAAGGCCGGTCGGCTCTCTTTACGCCAGCCGGGGTTTTCGATGGCGCCCGTCGTATATTCATGGAGGGAGTGGTTGATCAGAAAGAGGTCCAGGTCGCCGTCCTTATCGTAGTCGAAGAAGGCCGCCTGGGAGGAGAAGCCTTCGTCGGCGAGGCCGTATTCCTGGGCTTTCTCCGTGAAGGTAAGGTCGCCGTTGTTGATGAAAAGGAGGTTTTTACGTAGGGCGGCGTTGGCGTCTGCGGAGCGGCAGATATAGATATCCATTTTCCCGTCGCCGTTGATATCGACCATGGTGGCGCCGGTGCACCAGCCTTGCTGGGCGGCGATACCGCTTTTTTCGGTGATGTCTTCGAAGGTGAAATTGCCTTTGTTCAGGAAGAGGCGGTTATGGACCATGTTTCCGGTGAACAGAATATCCGGGAGGCCGTCGTTGTTGATATCGCCGATCGCTACTCCGCCACCGTTATAGAAATAAATATAATTCAGCACGTTGAGCGATTCGCCGTCGAAGAGGGTGTTTTGGAAGTCGATACCTGTCTGGTCCTTATCCAGGCGGGTAAAGAGCTGGGTGCTGCTATTGTGGTCGTTGCAGGCGGGGGAAAGGAGGAGGCAGACGGGAAGAAGGAGGAGGAGTATACGGGAGCAAATGGGCATACGCTGGATTTAAAATAAATGATCCCATCCTTTTTTGGGATGGGATCATTAAGTTAGCGGTTTTTCTTAATTCTTATCCCACCAGAGCGGAGTCAGTTCGTTATCCGGTCCGTTGAGCAGCGAGGCGGCGGCCTGAACTGCGGCACCGTTGGTCTGTTGTTCGCTGAGCAGGAAGGGTATTCTTCTCAGCCATTGAGTAGACGTATTGGTGATGAGCGGATTATCCGAGTTCACGACGGCATACAGGGGGAGCACGTGGCTACGCCGGTAGTCGGCCCAGGCTTCCATCCCGTCGGGGAAGAGGCCAAGCCATTTCTGGGTCATGATCTGTTTGAGCTCCGTGGGTTGGTCGGCAGCCCATTTGATAGGAACATTAGACACGGCCGTGTCGGTCCCGTAAGCGCCCGGGATTGCCGGGGTAGCCGTGCTATTGATATAGGCCTGGATCGCTGTTGCGTCGGTGTTACCCCATTGGATCAACGAGTTGGTGATGCCGGATTCGTAGAGGGACTGGGGCGATGCGCCCATGTTCCAACCGTATAGGAGGGCCAATTCTGCGCGGTTAAAATAGCATTCCGCTGTTTCCAGGACGTTCTGGGGGGTGCTGGTATAGGTGGGTTCGCCCACGATCACACCGTTTACGGTTACGTTGGTCGAGGACCAGCGTTGGCCCTGGTGCGAGTTGGCAGCGGCCAGGTTTTGCGGTATGCCTTGTTGGGCTACCGTCAGGCCGTTGCGGATGCCGTAGTAATTGGCGAAGATGCCAAAATTCGGGTTTTTGCTATTGACTGTCGGCAGGAAGTACTGGTTGATACGGGGGTCCTGGTAACCCTTGAGGACGGAGGCCATGGTAGCGCTCATCCGGAACTCGTTCCAGTCCGACATGGTAGACAGGCCGTTGATATCTCCGCCTGTGGAAGATCTTTGTACGAAGCAGTCATCGGCCGGAGCGGTGCTTGTCGTCATTACACCGGCGGCTACGGATGCTTCAGCTTCCCTTTTGGCCGTAACGGGATCGACTTTGGAAACGCGGGTCGCCAAACGAAGGCGGAGGCTATTGGCGAATTTGATCCACTGGGTGATATTGCCCTGATAGAAGAGGTCGTAGGTAGTAAAGATGGACGTGGTTCCAGCCAGGGGCGTCAGCACGGCGATCGCGCCATCGAGGCGGCTAAAGAAGTCGGCGTAGATCTTATCCTGTGCGTCGTAGGGCACTGAGGTGGCGAATGTCCCTGCCTTGAAATAGGGGATCGGGCCCCAGTAGTCGGTGGCTTTCATGAAAGTCAATACCCAAACGACTTCGGCCATGGCGTGTTCCGCGGACAACGAATCCGTGTTGGCGAAGATGGTCTGTAATTGGGGTGCGACGTCCGTGTAATATGGGTTGAAGTTGGCGCCTACCCAGGCCTGGTTGATGACCAGGCGGTCCGAACCGAAATAGGTCGCTTCGCAGGCGAAGTACTGTGCGTACTGGTCGGCGAAGAGGTTCTGAGCGATCTGGTAATTGGCGTTGTTGACGGTGCCTATTTGCTGCGCGTGGGAGAACAGGAAGGGCAGGGTCGCCGGGGTGACCGTCGGGATGCTATTCTTGTCCGTATTTACGTCCTTGAAATTTTTGGTACAGGCCACACTGAACATCAGGATGCCGGTTAGCAAACCCGACAGGAGGAAGATGTTCGACCTTTTATTAATTCGTTTCATATTCATATCTTTTTCAATTTGCAGGATTAGAAATTAGCTTTCAAGTTGAAGCCCAGGGTACGAGTGGAGGGGAGAGCTCCGTATTCCACGCCCTGGAAAAGGTTATTTCCGTTTGTCATATCCGGGTCCATCCACATCTTGCGTTTTCCGATGCCGGGGATATCCAGGAGCGAGCTGCCGCGATAGATCCAGAACAAGTTACGTGCCACAGCCGAGAAGCGCAAGGATTTGAGGACGGTAGTATTGTGGATCGGGATATCGTAGCCGAGGGAGACCTCTCTTACCCGGATGCTGGTGGCATTGTAGGTGAAGAACTGACCTACGCCGTAACGCTGACCGGAAGCTGTCTGCCAGAATTGTTCGGCGTTGATGGTCGTGCTGACGGGTGCGCCGGTAGCGTCCACGCCGCCGAGGTTGATACCGCCTGCGCGGCCGGCAAGGGTATTCTTGGTGATACCGCTGAAGGAGAGATTCATTTCCGTACCGGAGACGATGATACCGCCGATGCGGCCGTCTATGAGGAAGCGGAAGGAGAAGCGTTTGTACTGGAAGGTATTGGTCATCCCTACGAGCTCGCGGGGGTTGTAGTTACCCAGTTTTCCAAGAGCGCCGCCGGTGATATAGGAGGTGAGCGGAGCGCCGGCATTGGTACCGGTGGACTGTACTTCGTACTGGCCCTTGGTACTCTTAAGCCATTGGTAACCATACAGGTCGCCGAAAGAGCCGCCTACGTTGACCTCCGGCTGGGCCGAACGGTTGTCTGCGCCGCCAAGGTTGATCGTGGACAGCTGCGGGCTGATGGAGATGACCTTGTTGCGGTTCAGGGAGAAGTTGGCGGAGATATCCCAGTTGAAATCGCGAGTGTGGACCGGTGTCGCGGTAAGGGTGATCTCGAGGCCGTGGTTCGCTACGTTACCCGCATTGATGTACTGGTTTTGGTAGCCGGTGGCCACGGGGACGCTGATCTGCAACAGCTGGTTGAGGCTGTTGCTCTTATAATAGGTAGCGGTTAAGCCGAGGCGGTCGTTGAAGAAGCGGGCTTCGCCACCGAACTCGTAGCTTTTCACCATTTCCGGTTTCAGGCCGGGGAGGGGGAAGGTGGTGCTTCTGGCCACGCTGCCGTTGCCGGCGCCCGGCGTAAAGGTATAAAAGCTATTCAGGAGGTTGGGTGTCCCGCCGTTACCTACCTGGGCGTAGTTGGCGCTGACCTTCAGGAAGGAGATCGCCTTGGGCAATCCGTCTTTTATCAGATCGGAAAGGATGGCCGATACCCCGATGGAGGGGTAGCTATAGTGATAGGGGGTAGGCAGGGGAGAGGCCCAGTCTTCACGCAAGCTCGCATCCAGGAAGATGGCGTCTTTCCAGGACAGGTTGGCCTGGCCGAATACGGACTCTGTGATGACCTCTGTCCCGTTCTGGGTGGGCGTAGGATTGGTCATGAACGTCTGGCTGAATTTGTTGGCTACGTCCAGACCGTTGGAGGCCACTTCTTTCTCGTCGTAGATATCGTCCTCGCGGATCGTACCGGCATGGTAGCCGATCTTGAGGTCCCGGGTGATATTATTATGGCCTTCCAGGATCAGGTCGAACCATTTATTGGTCTCGGTGAGGTTGGTCACGTTGAAGGTGCCGCCGGGGTTGGTATTCCAGAGCAGGGTCTGCTGCTGGTATTTTTCCTGGATCTCGTCAGCGGTCCTGTCCAGGTTGGCCGATCCGCGGATGTTCAGCCAGGGGGTGATCGCGTATTTGAGCGAGACGAAGCCGATCGCCCTTTCGCGGGTCTCCTGGATGGAGGTGTTGTTGATCATCCAGTAAGGGTTCTGGTAGATGGAATTGAGGGTAGAGGGCCAGTTGGTCGGCGCTTCTACGCCCTGGCTGTTGGGCGACTGGTACATGAGGGCGTCGCTGAGCTTTTCGCTGCGGGGCATTTCGTAGGCGTCGAATACCGGGCTGTTCTCTTCGCCGGTGCGGGGACGGCCGTTGATCACCTGGGCGATATAGGTCGCTTTTGCGTCCACGGTGAGCTTGGAGCTGATCTCGTCGGTTACGCGGTAGTCGAAGATATGCCGGTTCAGGTCATTGTTCTTGATGATACCTTTGGCGTAGTCGTTCGTATAGGAAAAATAGTTCTGGACCTTATCGGAGCCGCCGGAGATGCCTACGGAGTTGTTGAGGCTCAGGCCGGTGTTGAAGAACTTCTTAATATTATTAGGCTGGGCGGTATAGGTATTCTTCTTATAAAGGTAGTCCGTATAGCTCTGACCCTGCATTTTGGCACCCCAGCTGGCTCCGGACTGGGAGGAGTCGACGGCGATATTGCCCTGGTCGCCCTGGCCGTAAGTATTCTGGAAGTTCGGCAGTGCGAAGGGCCGTTCGAAGCCGATGCCGGAGTTGACCTGAACGTCATACCGGCCTTTGTGGCCTTTTTTGGTCGCAATCACAATGACCCCGTTACCTGCTTCGCTGCCATAGAGGGCTGCCGCCGAAGCGCCGCGGAGGACGGTCATGGATTCGATGTCGTCGGGGTTGAGGTCGGATGCTCCGTCTGAGCTTTGGATAGAGCCGAAGTCATTTGTTCCGGCGCTATAGGTACGGTTGTTAAAGGGTACCCCGTCTACGACGATGAGGGCGTTGCTGGGCCCCGCGATGGAGCGGTTACCCCGGAGGATGATCTGGGCGCCGCTGCCGAGGCCGCCGGAACCCTGGGTGATGATCACGTTGGCTACTTTGCCGTTAAGGGAGGCGATGAAGTTGTCCGAGGGACGTACTTCGGTTAGCTGCTGAACGGGTACCGACTGGGCTGCGTACACCAGGGTTTTAGACTGGCGGGTGATGCCCAGGGCGGTGACGACCACTTCGCCCAATTGTCTGGAGTCCGTGCCGAGCAGGATGTCCAGGGGGGCGCCGGAAGTGGCGGAGACCTCTTTGGTGGCGAAACCGATGGAGGAGATAACCAGGGTCACTTTGCCTTCTGGCGCCTGGATGGTAAAAGATCCGTCCGCGCCGGCTGTGACTGTCTTTTTGAGGCCTTTGATTGAGATTGTCGCCCCTGGTATGGGGTTTTTTGTCGCATCTTCCGAAACTTTTCCGGAGATTGTTTGTCCCTGCGAGAAGGCTATGCTCGAGCATGCAAACAGGAACAGAAATAGAAGTAATGATCTTCTTGTCATAAGCAGTATTTGATGTTTAAGAGAATGAGTGTTCCCACCTAGCCTTTTGTAACTGACTAAATTTAGGAATTTTTTAATGGTATAATTGTGCAAACGTTTGCGAAAAAGCATTATAGCGCAATCGTTTGCGTGCCGAGCAGCGATTTTTTAGGCGCAATTTAAAAGGCCTGTAGGTTGGGCTAAATAGAAACCATTACTTTTTGGGCGATCGCCTGGAGGGCTGGCGCCTGTGCCTGGAAGCGTTGGAGGAGGGTGATCTGGTTTAGGGCGCGGATGTAATTATGTCCTTCGTAGCGGCTGGTATAGTACTTGTCGCCGGTGAGATAATCGGTGAGGAAGCGGAGGGCCTGCATATAGAGCATGAACTCTCCGGCATAGACGAAAGCTGCTTTTTCTGCGGGGGTGAGGACATCGACCATTTCGTCGAGGTAGCCCTGGACGATGGCTTCGAAATATTCCGGGCGGACCTGGATGCGGGAGAGGTCGCTTTCCTCTTCGGTTACGGGTGAGAGATAGGTTCGGAACATATCGCCTACGTCGCTGATGAAATAGCCGGGCATGACGGTGTCCAGGTCGATGACGCAGATGCCTTTTCCTTGTTTGTCGAAGAGGACGTTGCTGATCTTGGTATCGTGGTGTGTCACGCGGCGTTTGAAGCCTGTGTCTGTGAGGATGCGTTGGTATTCCGTGACGATCCCGCTTTGGGATGACAGGAATTCGATGAGCTGGCCTGCTTTGCGGATACGTTCGGGGAGCCCTTTTTCCAGGGCCTGGTTGAAGGCGCGATAGCGGAGGGGCAGGTCATGGAAGTGGGGCAGGGTCTCATGGAGGCGTTCCGCGGGGAAGCCGGAGAGCATATGGGTAAAGCCGCCGAATTGTCTGGCTGCCTCGAAGGCCTGATCCGGCGTATTGGCGACGTCGATGGTGACGGAGTTCTCGATAAAGGGGTAGAGGCGATAGTGGCCGTTGGAGCCCGCGTCCACCATGGTTTCGCCTTTGGCCGTTCTTACGAGCTTGGGGAAGATGGTTTCCGGGTAGTGGCTGCTGAGGTAGTGGCCCACCATTTCGATGTTGTCTGCGATCAGCGAGGGGCGTGAGAAGACCTGGTTATTCACTTGCTGGAGGATATAGGTTCCCTTCCCGCTACGGATGATCCAGGTGCGGTTGATGAGACCGGTGCCATGCGGGGTTACCGAGACATCGGAGGGGAATCCATAGGCGGAGAGAACCAGGTCGTTCATGTATATGCTTTAAAAGTCGCCTCAAACATAGGCAAGATTGCGGAGTTCTGTCTACGCAAACGGTTGCAAGAAAATCAACGTTTGGAATGGACGACCAGTTGCCCGTTGATGACGATGTTTTGGAAAGTCTCGGGCTCGGAGGATTTTTCGTCTTTGTCGCCGCGACTAATGATCTGCATCAGGATCTCCGCGGCTTTTGCCCCTTGCTGGTAGGGATACTGCTCTACGGAGGCCATGGGCGGGGTTTCCAGGTAGCTGGTCACCGGGAGGTTGGCATAGCTTACGAAGCAGATGTCTTTGTTGATCTTGAGCTTTTGTTGCCGGGCGAATTGCATGGCGTCCAGGGCGATGTAGTCGTTGATCGCCAGGATGGCAGTTGGGCGTGGCCGTTGGCTGAGGAGGTGCTGCATGGCCTGGAGGGTACTTTCCCTGGTGAGGTCGGTGGAGATGACGAGGCCGAGGTCTATTTTGAGTCTTTTTTTCATGAGGACCTGCATATAGGTCTCGGTGCGTTCTTTGGAGGACCGCATTTTCTCCGGGCCGTTGAGGACGCCGATGCGGCGATGGCCTTTTTCTATGAGGAATTCTATGGCCTCGCGGGTGCCGCTGTTCATGTTGGAGTAGACCTTATTGAATTCCGGGAGAGTAGGTACGCGGTCGAAGAAGACGAGGGGGATGCCATATTTCTTGAGCGCGGCGAAGTGGTCGTATTGGGTGGTATTGGCGCCCAGGGAGGCGATGATGCCGTCCACCCGGTTATTCTTCATGGTGGTGAGGATCTGGCGTTCCCGTTCGATATCGTCCCGTGACTGGCTGATCAGGACGCTGTATTTGTGCCCGGTAGCGACCTCTTCGATGCCGTTGATGGCTTCGGAGAAGAACTCTTCCTTGAGGTTGGGGAGGATGACCCCGATGGTGAAGGTCTTGCGCTGTTTGAAGAAGATGGCATTCTGGTTGGGGGCGTAGTCCAGTTCCCGGGCGAGCTGCTGGACCCGGGTTTTTGTCCGCAGGCCGATGCCCGGGTGGTCATGCAGGGCCCGGGAGACGGTGGAGACGGAGACGTTGAGCCGTCTGGCGATCTCCTTGATGGTAGGGAGCCTGTCTTCTTTCATCCGCCAAATGTAAGTAGGCCGGAAGATTAAAAAAATATTAAATAACAATCTGTTCTCACCAATTTGGATTCCGGCAGCTTAGTTTCCGGCCAGAATGAACCCACCCAAACTTTTGCCGATACTCGTCCTGGTCCTATTTGCCGGCCGCGCCTCGGCCCAGCTGATCGAGATCAAGGGTACGGTTTATGACATCAGCCAGCAATACCCGATGCAGGGGGTGAGTGTCATGAGCACCAGCGGCCTGGGGACGATGACGGACTCGGTGGGGCGCTACCATATCCTGGTCCCGGCTGGCGACAGCATTTCCTTTTCTTATCTGGGCAGGGGGACTGCCAAATACCCGGTGAAGGATCTGCCCCATGGATATCCTTTCGATATGTCGTTACAGGTGGCGGTCGACAGTCTTCCCACCGCCTTTGTGCGATCCCACAATTACCGGCTCGACTCCCTGGAGAACCGGAAGGAGTATGAGAAAGTCTTTGATTATCATTCCAGCTATCTGCACAACATGAAGATGGACCGGCGGGCGGGATTTGGCATGGGGTTCGACCTGAACATGCTTCTCGACGGCAAGGCCAACAAGCGGATGGAAGCCTTGCAGAAGCGGCTGGTAGAGGAAGAGCAGGACAAGTATGTCGATCACCGATGGAATACGGCTATCGTAAAGCGGGTGACGGGGCTGGAACCGCCGGCCCTCGACACGTTTATGCGTCAGTACCGGCCGAGCTATGAATTCATCCAGAGCTGTCAGACGGAGTATGAATACTATAAATTCATCAAGGAATGGGGGAAATTCTTCCAGGACGACTGGAAGGTCGCCCATAAGGAGGGCGGCGATAGCATAAGGCCGGCAGCCGGCGATACCCTTACGGGAAGAAAAGGTTGAGGGGCCAGGCCTGGCCGGAGCTATCTGAGATGAATACGGCGGGATAACCGTGGTTGTCGGCGGCGCTCACCATCCAGACCTTTGTGAACCAGGTGGTGCCGGGCGGCTGCATGTAGCCCAAGAGGGCCGCGAGGCAGGTGTCCTGGTAGGGGGCTGTGGGATGGGAAGGTTTGGAATTGGCCGCACCGCCCGCGGTGGTGCATAACTTGTAATTATTGAGGAAGATCTGACGCAGACTTTCCAGGCTTCGATGGCCGGTGGTATCGTTGGGGGCCGACCCGGTGAAGGGCCCGCTGTTTAGCGGCATATAGACGCCAGTGCTGTCGAAATTGAACCAGGCCGACTGGTTGAAGGCCGGCAGGCCGTTGAGGAACACGTTGGCGGACACCTGGTACTGGACGCCGGTATATACAGGGCTTTGCACGGTATCGGGGCTCAGGAAGGTAAACTGGAGGCCGGCCTCGGACAGATTATTCTTTGTAAATAAGGTATTGATGGAATCGAGCGTGGATTGCGGGAGCAGGACCGTGCCTGGCGAGAGGCTATAGCGGGAGATGCAGTCGTTACCTACATCGTTATGCCTGGAGCAGGAGGCTACTCCTATCAGGAGCCCAAGGGCAAGCAGGCATTTTTTCATATTTGAAGCTTTAGGGTATGACAAGGGAATGGGGTGGAGCGTTGCATGGCGCAAATTTTGGTATTTTAGCCTTATGGACAAACAGATCAAGATCATCGACTCGGAACTTCTCTCCGACAACAAATACATCCTCCGGAAGATCCATTACGAATATACAGAAAAGAGCGGCCAGCGGGTCATGCAGACCAGGGAGGTCTATGACCGTGGCAATGGGGCGGTCATCCTGCTATACAACAAGCAGCGGAGAACGGTTATCCTTACCCGTCAGTTCCGGCTGCCTACGTATGTCAATGGCAATGCCACGGGGATGCTGATAGAGGCCTGTGCGGGCCTGCTGGACAAGGACAACCCGGAGGTGGCCATCCGGCGGGAGACGGAGGAAGAGACGGGGTATAAGATCGGGGCGGTCACCAAGGTATTCGAGGCGTATATGTCGCCGGGGTCGGTGACGGAGATACTGTATTTTTTTATTGCGGAGTATGAAGCCAGCATGAAGGTAAATGAAGGTGGTGGGTTGGAGGAGGAGCAGGAGGAGATCGAGGTGCTGGAGCTGGGTTATGAGAAGGCGATGGAGATGATGAAGAAGGGGGAGATCAGGGATGGGAAGACGATGATGCTGTTGCAGTATGTGAGGGGGGAGGGGATACTATGATTTTTGCCTATATTTATCCAAAGCTAACTGATATGAGATCTTTCACTCTACCACTACTACTATCTTTTTCCCTTACAGCAGCGGCACAGCCACTGAGCTCAACGGCCATCGACAGTCTGGCGGAGCGGACGCTCCGGGCATTCGACGTGCCGGGTGTAGCTGTTTGCGTGATCAAGGATGGGCAGGTCATTCATTCCAAGGGATATGGGGTGCGGAGTTTGGATACGCGGCAGCCGATGGATGAGAACACGCTGTTCGGCATCGCGAGCAACAGCAAGGCATTCACGACCGCGGCGCTGGGCATGCTGGTGGATGAGGGCAAGCTGGATTGGGACGATAAGGTAAGGAAGTATATCCCGGAGTTCAAGCTCTACGATCCTTTTGTCACGGAGGAGTTCACCATCAGGGATCTGCTCTGCCATCGCAGCGGGATGGGGCTGTGCGCGGGAGACCTGATGTTCTTTCCGGACAGCAGCGATTTTACCATCAAGGATATCCTGCACAACCTACAGTTCCTGAAACCGGTGACCAGCTTTCGGTCGCAGTATGCGTATGACAACAATCTTTATATCGTGGCCGGCGAGGTGGTAGCGCGCGTCAGCGGCATGAGCTGGGAAGACTTCATTGAAAAGCGGGTCATGCAGCCGCTGGGCATGACGCATAGCGCTGCCAGCTACGACAGGCTGGGGGACAGCTCCGATGTCATCGACGGGCATGCGCCGGTGGAAGGAAAGGTAAGGGTGATCGCCCGGAGCCGGAGCAAGGTGGATCATGCGGCTGGGGGCATTTATTCCAACATTGCAGACCTGAGCAAGTGGGTGCAGCTGCACCTGGCGGGAGGGAAATATGGGGCGGATAGCAAGCAGCTCTTCTCGGGAGCGGTATTGCACGAGCGGTGGGCGCCGCAGACCATTATCCCCGTCGGTGGGCCGGGAACGTACAATACCCATTTTGCGGCTTATGCGCTTGGCTTTTTGGTGAACGACGTAAAAGGCTACAAGCAGGTGAGCCATACCGGTGGGCTGGAAGGCATGGTCACCCAGATCACGATGATCCCCGAGCTTCAGCTGGGCATCATCGTGCTGACGAACCAGCAGGAGGGATTGGCTTTCAGCGCGATCACTAATCAGATAAAAGACGGCTATTTCGGGATCACCGGTACGGACAGGGTGACGGAATATGCGGCGATACGCAAGAAGCAATTGGATGAGGCGAAGAAGCTCACGGATTCCATCTGGAAGGAGGTGGCGGCATTCCAGAGCCAGCAGGCGGGGGTGGGGCGTCGCGGTGCGACGGGGGAGGCAGGGAGCCGGCGCGGGGCGGATGGCGGGGTGGCAAAGACCGATCTTTCCATTTATCTGGGGACGTATAAAGATACCTGGCTGGGTGAGGTTGTCATCAGCACGAAGAATGGTAAGCTGTGGTTCGACAGCAAGCGTTCGCCCAAGCTTACGGGCGAGATGCTGCGGTATAAGGGCAATTCATTTATCGTGAAATGGATGGACAGGAGCATGGATGCCGACGCCTATGTGATCTTTAGCCTGGATGAGCGAGGACTGGCGACGGGCATCAAGATGAAGCCGATATCGCCGCTCACGGATTTCAGCTATGATTTCCAGGATCTGGATCTGCACCGGGAATAAGGAATACTACCATGAAGGGATATACAATCTGGTTATTGGCGTTGGCCATGAATGGGCGGGCGCAGGACATGCCCGCGCGCATCGACAAGCGGGATTTCGATCCGGCAACGCTACTATGGTATGAGCACCCGGCTTCGGGCTGGGACGAGGCGCTGCCGGTCGGCAATGGCCGTATTGGGGGCATGATCTTCGGCGGACCGGAGGAGGAGCATATCCAGCTCAATGAGGACACCTATTGGACGGGTGGTCCCTATTCCACCGTGGTAACAGGAGGCTATAAGCAGCTGCCGGAGATCAGGAAGCTGGTCTTCGAGGGCAAGTACCTGGAGGCGCATAATCTTTTTGGCCGTTCGCTGATGGGCTATCCCGTGGAGCAGCAGAAATATCAGTCACTGGCGGACCTGTATCTGCATTTTGCGGCGTCTCCTGCGGGGCACTACAAGCGCTGGCTGGACCTGCAGACGGGCGTCAGCGGCGTCGAATATGTGAGTGGGGGGATACGGTATCGCCGCGAGGTCTTCGTGTCGGCGGCCGACCAGGTGCTGGTGATGCGGATCACGGCCGACAGGGG
>JAMFRX010000090.1 GCA_026224995.1 Puia dinghuensis | reverse complement strand
CCGGCGGCCGCCGTCTTCTGTGTAATGGAAATGGTATTGTCTTCTATCGTATACGCATAGGGCTGGTCCTTTAAGCACTGATCCAATACCCGCTGTATGGGCGCATCCCTCACCTCGATGCTCACAGGTGCAAAATGTTCGAATAGCTTTTCATTATAAACAATGGAAATGCCCGTCTGCCGAAAGATGTCTTTGAAGATCTTTTGTATGGGCACATTCTTCTCATTGATGGTCACCGTCTGGGTCCATCCGGTAGCGCTAACATTCAGGCACGCTACGACTAAGACCACGGCAGTTAGTTTCATGACACGCATGGGTTGGGCTACCCGTTGTCCTGCTGACAACCGGCGCCAAAGAGCCTTAAGGAGCATAACGCTACTAATGTTTTAAGGTAAAATAATTATTTTTCGGTCTTCCAGTCTGGTATGCACTCCGCTCTTATCCAGCAATCGGAGTACACGGGATAGGTTTAACTGACGGCTGATGCCTCCACCGAATTTCGCGCCGGCGTATAAAGAATCGTAGTGTACATCTACGTCATACCACCGGCTTATTTGCCGCATGATGGCCGATAGATCTTTATTATCGAAGTCAAATTGTCCATTCTTCCAGGCGACAGCCGCATAAGTATCCGCCTGCTGGACGCTAAAGGATCGCGCCGCCTCGTTGAGCACTGCCTGTTCCCCGGGATGCAGCAGCTTCTCTTCCTGCCCATAGCCAAACTTCACCGCTCCTTCCAGCAGGGTGGTGACCACCATCTTCTCATCCTCGTAGGCATTTATATTAAAGTGAGTTCCTAAAACCGTCGTCCTGGTCAGGCCGGCCCTGACCACAAAAGGCATCCGGACATCTTTTTCTATCTCGAAGTAGGCCTCCCCTGTGATCTCCACCTCCCTCACTTCTCCTGTAAAAACTGTCGGATATTTAATAGAAGAGGCCGCATTCAGCCATACCCGCGAACCGTCCGGAAGCGTCAGCTGATATTGCCCCCCTCGCGGCGTCGCCAGCGTATTGTAAAAGACTTCCGTTGGCTTCTCTTTCATGGGCGTATAAGCCAGTCGGCCGCTATTCACTTTGACACTGGCGCCTCCCTGTTGTATAAGCCTCCCGGCATGCACACTATCCAGCACGATAGTCGAGCCGTTGGCCAGCGTGAGAATGGCCTTGTCTCCGCCCGGCAGCACATCGTTTGACACCGAAACGGCTGGGACAGCTGTTCGGCCTCCTGCTAAGAACCGCAGGCCTCCCAGACCCACAAGCAGGATGATGGCGGCCGCGGCAGCCCATCGCTTCCATCCGATCCTTACTGTTTTTTGTTCCGGTACATGCCCCAGGATCTTGCCGAGGACCTTTCCCGCCCGCTCTTCCGGAAGCTGCTTATCCATTTCCCAGTCCGTCAGCTCCAATAGCTCCATCTCACCGGTGATCAGCTCTTTCACCAGCTGCTCATGCTCGGGCATGCGGACCAATTGCATCAATTCCGAACGTTCGGCAGGCGTCGCCGTACCACTGGTATAAGCATGTAACAAGTATCTGAAACGGGAAGGCAATTGGTCCATACAATTAGGACACGTGACAATAGAAAAAGGGGAAGAAGATTCGGGGATTTTTTTTAAAGCTGAACGGCAAGCAGCAAAATACTAAGCTGCGCTAGCTTCTCAGGCGATTTCATTTGCACCCTGATGAGCCGCAGCGCATCCGTCATGTGTTTTTTTACCGTTTCCCTGGAGATCTCCAGCTTTTCGGCAATTTGTTCATGCTTCAGCCCTTCGACCCGGCTGAGCTCAAAAACTTTTTTCTGCTGTGGCGTAAGATGTGAAACGGCTTCCCGTAAAGCATGCTGCAGTTCATTGAAGGAGATCTCCTTCAGCACCGTATCTTCCTCCAGCGGCTCGTCCTTGGTGGATAGTTCAATTATATAGGCGTCTTCCACCGCTAGCCGCCGGAGCGCATTATAGATGTGGTTTCGCGTGATCGAAGTGAGCCACGCCTTGAAGTTCTTTATTTCAGTGAGCTGTTCGCGATTCGTCCAGACCTTGAGGAAGATCTCCTGCAGCACGTCCTCTGCCTTGCTCTCCGACTGCAGGAACCGCCAGGCGAAATACATGACCTTATGCCGGTATTGATGGAAAAGAACGGCAAACGCCTCTTCATCCCCATGTACTACCCGACCAAGTATAGACTGCTCATCATATTGCATGACGAGGCAAAAATAACAAAGCTACACACGTAGCATATTAAGGAATCATTACAATTAATTTTGTTAATACTTGAAAATAAGCCCACTTTCAGCTACTTTTTCCCGCATAAACTCGTTATATTGAGTGATCAAACGCATCTACCTTTTCGCCGCAATATTCCTGACCTTCGCCTCCACTATATTGGCGCAGTCACCCTGGGAACTAAAAAAGGATCAAAACGGGATTCTCATCTACACCCGGCCCAGCAAAACCTCCAAATACAACGAATTACGAGCCGTATTCGACCTTCCCGGCACTTATGATCAATTAAGAGCCGTTCTCAACGATGTGACTAACTATAAGACCTGGGTCTACGCTACCTCAGCCAGCAGCCTCGTCGAAAGAAAGAGCGAAACGGAAATAATTTACTATTCCCAAATAAGTGCTCCCTGGCCCGTATCCAATCGGGACTTCTATAGCGATACCCGGATCTGGATCGATTCCGCCAACCACCAAATGCGCCTCTCCTCCCGTAATCTCGACCATTTCCCGCCTTCCAAATCAGTCAGGATCGCTCATCTGCAGGCGGAATGGACCATCACTGCCCCCACATCCACCACACTGCATGTTGAATATATGTTGGTATGGGATCCGGGCGGTAACATCCCCGCCTTTATCGCCAATGGCTTATGCACCTCGGGTCCCGTGCAATCCTTCACCCAGCTGAAAAAGAAAATGTCCCTCATAACCCAGCAAGTCGTCGCTAACCGTTCAGCGAGGTAATAATCTACTGGCATTCCCCGACGGCCGCACCGACTCCTTTCTATATTCGGCTAAAGCCGCGGTAAAAGAAGCGCCGAAATAAAGGATCAGCGCAATATAGAAAACGAACAGCAGCACGATCACAAAAGCGCCCGAAGTGCCATAGACCCGCTCGATATTGCTGGATACCAGTAACCATCCCAGAAAAACCTTCCCAACAGTGAAAAGCGCCCCCGTCAAGATCCCCCCGCCTAAAGTCACCCGAAAGGAGAATCGACCATCCGGCAAGTAAAGAAATAGGCTGATGATCCACCCGGTGATGATCACAAATGAGATCATCTGCTGCAGGAAATAGAAGATCACCGATCCGGCAGCAGGACCCAGCCCGGTAATGGAATGCCGTAAGATCGCCAGGGTCCCCTCCCCGGCCATATCCACCAGGAATAAAACACCCATCAAAAGGATCAGCAGGACCGATCGCAGCCGCGGCAATAAAGTATCCGCCAGCTTTTCCCCGGTCGGCGCCACCGCCCACAATTGATTGATCGAGTCTTTGATCACCTTGAAGAGAGTGGTAACCACAAACAGGAGAAAGATAAACCCACCGATGGCGATCCACCCATTGGTAGCCAGCCGCTGAAACCCGCGCAGCGTATCCCTGATCGCCTGCTCCCCGGGCTTCCCAACGACTTGCGATAAGCTCCCGAATAAATGCCGGCTTAATGCACCCGGATTTAATACCAGGCCAAATAGCTGGATCAGTATGATCAGGATAAAAGGCAGCGAAAAGCTCGTAAAAAATGCCGTAGCGCCTGCCATCCGCAAGGGGTCGTTCTTTTTAAGCAGCGAAAAAGCCTTTCGCAGTATTGCCAATTGTATCACCGGCAAAATATACCGCTTTTTGGGCTAATTTCACCCCGCCCCCTCTAATTAAGATTCCTGTATTCACTCGGCGACTTGCCGGTCTTAGCCTTGAAGATCTTGGTAAAATGACTCGCATACTCGAACCCCAGCTCATAAGCGATCTCGCTGATAGAATTCTCCGTCCCCCACAATAGCGACTTGGCCTTCTCCACCAGCTCCAGGTGAATATGTTCTATCGTGCTCTTACCCGTGAACTTTTGAAGAAGATCCGAAAGATAGTTCGCCGACAGGTTCAGCTTCGAAGAAAAATAAGTGACGGCCGGTAAGCCGGCCTCGGTCAGGTCACCCTGATTGAAATAGTCTTTTAATAAACGCTCAAATCTCTGTACAATATCGGCATTCACCTTGGTTCGGGTATAGAACTGCCGGTCATAAAAACGATTGCAATAATTAAGGAGCAGCTCTATAGTGCTGACGATCACGCCTTGGGTATGCTTGTCGATAGACTGCGTATATTCCCTGGCGATCTTATCGACGCAATCCTTGATGATGCCAGCCTCCTCCTCCGAAATATGAAGCGCCTCGTTCACCTCATAATGAAAAAAGGAGTATTGGGATAGCTTACTGTCCAGGCTGGTCCCATGAAGCAGATCGGGATGAAAGAACAAAGCCCATCCTTCATCAACAGTCACATCGGAACCCGATCCTATCACCTGACCCGGCGCAGTGAACATCAACGACCCGTCTTTAAAATCATATTGGCTCTTGCCATATTTCAGCAGACCCTCGAACTTCTTGCAGGAGATCGTGTAAAACCCAAATCGGTATAGCGGATTCCCTTCAGGCCGTTTGGCATAGAAGTCCGTATGGTCGATGACGCTGACCAGGGGATGCCGCGGCCGGGAATAGTGTACCAGGTCGTGAAGTCCGCCGATAGATTCAATGTCTATTATTTCTTTCATGACACTTATAAAATTAGACAAAAAGCCGGTCAAACACCCGTCTGACTGACGATTAATTGCTTAAATGCCACATCATCCATCTGATGCCGGGCCTCCAGCAACGGCACGGCTTCATGCCCCACAGGATAGCGTAATTTTTCAGTGCCGTCAGTGGCCGCCTGGTAGATCGCCTCGGCTACCTCGCCAAGATCTTCGCTCATGGGCCATTTATCTAACAGCCCTGCAAACCGGTCATAGGGTGCCTGATAGCCTTCCAGCCCACCCGCGCCATAAAAGCCCATGGACCGCCCCGCAAAGTCTGTCTTATAACCGGCCGGTTCAACCAACTTCAGCCGGATGCCCAATGGATTGAGTTCATACTGCAGGGATTCGGTCATGCCCTCTAGTGCAAACTTACTGGCATGGTAAAGTGTAGAGAACGGAAAGGTAACCCTGCCTCCGATAGAAGACACATTTATGATGACCCCCGATCCCTGCTTCCGCATGCCGGGCAAAACAGCCTTGGTGACTTCTATCACTCCAAAAAAATTGACCTCGAACTGATGCCTGATCACTTCCTCTGGTGCGGCTTCCAGCGCGCCCAGCGTACCAAAGCCGGCATTGTTCACCAATACATCTATCTGTCCAAATGCCCGGATGCCCTCCGAAATAGCCTGAGCTATATCCGGTTTACGGGTAACATCCAGCTTAACGACGAGCACATCGCCGGTCATTTTTTCGGGAGTACGCATACCTGCGATGACATTCCAGCCTTGCTGCTGGAAGAGTTTAACAGCGGCCCTTCCAAACCCGGAAGAAGCGCCTGTAATGAGTATTGTCTTTTTCATCTCACAAAGCTGGCACAATGCAGGCGATCCGGCGTATACGTTCCTTCGAAATGCTTATATATTCCTTAGATTTGCCAGTATGAAATACAGACTACTCGGCCGCAGCGGACTAAAAGTATCCGAACTCTGCCTGGGAACAATGGGCTTCGGCACGGAAGCAGGCTGGGGAGCCGATAAACCCACCAGCTTCGCCATCATGGAAGCCTTCGCCGACGCCGGCGGCAACTTCCTGGACACCGCCAACATCTACAAATTAGGCACCAGCGAAAAGATCATCGGCGAGTTCATGAACCCCCGCGACCGGGATTTTTTCGTACTGGCGACCAAATATTCACTCAAGGACAATACCACCAACCCCAATGCAAGCGGCAACAACCGGAAGAACATGATGCGCAGCGTCGAGCAAAGCCTCAAACGGCTGCAAACAGATTTCATCGACGTCCTATACCTGCACATCTGGGATGACCTCACTCCTATCGACGAGATATTGCGCGGTATCGACGACCTCGTTCGACAGGGAAAAGTGAACTATGCCGCCATCAGCGACACGCCCGCCTGGATCGTAAGCAAGGGAAATACCCTGGCCGGGCTCATGGGTTGGAGCCAGTTCATCGCCTTACAGGTAGAATACAGTCTCCTGCAACGTACGCCGGACAGAGACCTTATACCCATGGCGAAACATTTCGGCATGACGGTGACGCCATGGGCTCCCCTGGCCGGCGGTGCGCTGACCGGCAAATACCTTCGCGGCGGACAGGGACGTATCAAACCGGAAAGCAATCGCCGCGATGAGAACAGTGAACGCATAACCCGCGAGGTTATAGCCGTGGCGGAGAAGCTGGGCGTAGAGCCCAGTCACGTAGCGCTGCAGTGGACCCGTCAGCAGGGTTTCGAATGCATTCCCATCGTCGGCGCTACCCGCCTGGACCAGCTGCAGGAGAATCTCAAGATCACCGGTCTGGTCCTCCCGCAGGACGCCCTGGAAAAATTAAACGAAGCCAGCGCCATCGACCTTGGCTTTCCCGGCAGGTTCTTCAAAGAAGAAGGGGTACGCCAAAATAACTACGGCGGTTTCTACGACCGGATTATCCCGAAACAGTAAATCTTGAATCAAAATATCGCATTTTGACAACATTTAATTGCACCATCCTATGGTCAACTTGTCCGACCTTAGCCAAAATTCAAAACAAATGAGCACAATTAAAGTAAAAGACGGTACCGAAATTTATTACAAGGACTGGGGTACTGGACAACCGATAGTTTTCCATCACGGCTGGCCTTTGTCCGGTGACGACTGGGATGGACAAATGATGTTCTTTCTCGATCATGGTTTCCGCGTTATTGCCCATGACCGCAGAGGTCACGGGAGATCCACCCAGGCTGGCACCGGGCATGATATGGATACGTATGCCGCAGATGTGGCCGAGCTCACAAAAGCGCTTGATCTTAAGGATGCGATCCATATTGGCCATTCCACCGGCGGCGGCGAAGTGATCCGTTACGTCGCGAAACACGGTAAAGGCCGGGTAGCCAAAGCCGTCTTGATCAGTGCGGTAACCCCGCACATGTTGCAGACCAAAACGAATCCGGATGGAGTTCCCTCATCCATATTCGATGAGATCCGCGAAGGCACCGCGTTTAACCGGGCACAGTATTACCAGGATTTCACCCTGCCTTTCTATGGCTACAACCGTCCCGGGGCCAAGATCTCCCAGGGCGTAAGAGACAATTGGTGGCGCCAGGGGATGATGGGCGGAGTGAACGCCCATCGTGATGGCATCAAAGCCTTTTCCGAAACGGATTTTACCGAGGACCTCAAAAGCGTCGACATCCCGGTCCTGGTTCTCCATGGCGAAGACGACCAGATCGTCCCCTTTCCGATCTCCGGCGCAAAAGCGGTTAAGCTCCTGAAGAACGGCAAGCTCATTTCCTACCCGGGCTTCCCACATGGAATGCCTACGACGGAGGCTGCCACCATCAACGCAGCTTTGCTCGCTTTTATTAAAGGATAAGATCATCCTAAGCCGTCTCCCCAAAAAGGAGACGGCTTTACAATCGATCCTTCACCGGCGCAAGCGGCGGCAGGTTGCTCACAGGCCTGTCCAGATAGAAATATGACGTGGCCGCATAGTCGTCGGACCGGTAAAAATTGAGCCAGTCTCCCGGGTCGGCGCGTTCGAGCTCACCGGCCTGTCCGGGCTCCAGAAGGCCACGGAAGCCCTTAGGCCCTGCCAAAGACACGGGTCGTAGCGGGACGCCTCTTGCAACCAGGGCCTTCATAGTATCGGCCCGAAAACCGCCGATCTGCTGGATCATGATCCGGCAGCTGGTTTCAAAGACCACGGGATCGGGAACATGAAAGCGATAGAAGGCATAAGCATGCGCCTTCCCATCGGCTACCAGACAGCCTTGATACTGATGGGCGAACGCGCCCTCTCCCCAGCCAGTCCCAATATAATCCTCCGCGCCTGTCCCATTGATCGTCGGATAGGTGGAGTCCCCATCCAGCCAGCCTTTTACTTCTCCCTCTCCCCACCAGGAGCCGTCATATATCGGGTTGACCTGAACGGCCACGCTGACACCCAGCCATCGCCCCCGTCCTCGCACCTGTGGCAGGAACGTCGCGTCCTGGCCAAGTGCCGCGCCTCTGGTGCGGGTCCAGCAGGCATGAAAATACAAGGCATCAGTGGGCATTTTCGACAAGACAAGATAGTCGATGTCAAAAAACAGCAGCTCAAGGTCCTTGGAGCCCTCATTCGTCAGCGATACCCTGGCGCCCTTCCCAAAGGGCATAGGAATAACGCAGTTAAAGCTACGGCCTTCCGGATCACTGAAAAGCGCCGACTCGAATGCAACAGGCTTGACGCCGGCGACGAAGAAATCCCCCAGCGGCACGTCCACCGCCGGCTGATTGGCCCCATCCCAATACATCCGCAGCCGGAGCGACCTAAGCATCTCAGGAGACCTGTCGGATATCGTACACCACATCCGCTCCAGCACCCCAGCACTGGAAATGTCCAGCAGTGTCTTGCTTTCACCCGCTTTCAACGATTCAAAAGCGTGCCCCTTTGCACCCCTATTGCTCTGGCCACCCTGCCCCTTACCGCCGTTGAGATCCTCGAAACTGCTGACCCGGGACTCCGCCTTCAGTGGCATCCGATAAAGCTCCTGCCCGTTAGCCCTTAGTATCCAGCCGAAGCTCAAAAAAAGAAAAGCTATTCTAGCCATAAAAAAAAGCCCCTTTTGGGGGGCTTACTAAAGATATATTTTCTATAGGGATTTATTAGCTAAATAATCCGCCCTTCTTCAGCTCACGGGTTCCTTCGCCGATCTTAAATCCATTTTGATAGATCCGGATGGTATAGCTGCCTTCCTGGAAGTTGCTTGCTGGTTTAAAGGCAAACTGGACATTCTTCTTCTGGGCTGTTTGAAACTCCACTGGAACTTTCGCTGTGAAAGCCTTGTCCCCTTCGTCACGGGTCGTAAAAGTCCCCGATCCGGCTTCCGGCGCGCTGATGCTCTTTCCGTCAGGGCCCGTGATACAGACATAGACATCGGTAGTCCCGGACTGAGCGATAAGATTGTTTACATCGAAATTAACCACCAGCTTGTTGACACGCTTGGCAGTCGAAGTGATCTTTTCCTTTCCGTTATGTTTGACATCTACGGGGACGATGGAAATGTTAGAGGCATTCAGCGTAGAAGCGATGTCTACCGTTTTCGTAAGGCCCTGTTGGGTCGTGGTGCTTACTTGTAAATTTGAATCCAGGCTGGTAGTATCCTGCACTAACGCGATCTTATCCTGGGTCAGCTGTTGCTTATCTTGGGTAAGACGAGCTACGTCTTGTTCCATCGTGCTGATCTTATCATTCAGCTGGGCGATCATTTCTTTCGCCTTTGCCAGCTCGGCGGCAGACGCATTCTTATTATTAAGGATCCGGCGGATCTCAACCTTCCTTTTGGCGATCTGCAAGTTCTCCGCAGTCAGCTTGCTGGTCATGGTATGAGTAACGCCAGTCATCGAATCCAGTCTTACCAATGACTGATCAAAGCTCTTCTGTAGGTCTGATTTCTCATCGGTAACTTTCGTCACCTGGGTATTATTTTGCGCAATTACCTCAGTATGATTGTTGCTGCTGATGACGGCATAACCCAAACTGCCCGCGAAGGCTATGGCGAGTAGCACGATAGCCGTACTTTTCGATTTAGAATTTTCCATGTTTGTATGTTTAAAAGTTTGTAGTTAAAAAGGTAGAAGGCCATTATCATGCCACAATTTCCCCATACCCCATCTTTCCCTATCTTTAACACCTATTTCCCCATGAGCTAATGACAACAGGCTGGACTCATACGCGCTGGATGACAGCACTTTCCGACGATATCCCCATCAGCGAGCTCAACATCCCGGGAGCGCATAACGCCGCAGCCATAAATACAATAAGGACCACTCGCTGGGCTTGCCAACGCGACCCAATTACCCAACAGCTCAACCGCGGCATCCGCATTTTAGATCTCCGCCTGAAGCCCCTGCCGCGAGATCAACAGGTCGAATTCAAAACCTGCCACGGCCGTCTCGGTCTCTTCGGTGCGAATGAATTTCAACCCTTCGACGAAGTCGCAAAAGAATGCATCGATTTTTTAACGGAGAATCCAGGCGAAACGATCATCATGACCATTCAGATCGACGACTGGCGTCGTACCCGCCCTGCCCAACGTCCCCACATCCTCCAGCAATTACGCGACATCCTGGGACGCCTACCCTTGCTGACGGCACCCCATCTGCCTACATTAGGCGAATGCAGAGGCAAATTATATCTGATCAACCGGATCAACGACGACCCCGCATTAGGCGTCCCGCTTGCGATCCCCGATAACACCTCAGGTATCCTCCTGGCTCCAACCACACATCGTCACTACCAGGTGTACGTACAGGATCGATACAAAGCGCTCGGCTATCGCAACCCGGAGACTCAAAAATTAAACCTCACCATCGCAGCCTTCGATCACAAACAACCGGGCGCCGTCCTCCTCAACTTCGCCAGCGCCACCAGGCCTGTCCTAAGATTTGTCTATATCACGCGTGAGCTGACAGCCCATTTGAGCCAATCGCACCCAAGCCACCTCGGCTGGATCCTCCTGGATTATGCCACCGATAACCATAACCTGTTAACCCTTTTTATCGCCAACAACTTCAAGCTCCCGATATGAAATCGCTTATCTGCGTTCTTTTTCTATGCCAGGCACTAATAGCAAACGCCCAGTCGCACTACCAGGGCCCGATCATCGATATGCATGTACACGTGGCCGTCCTGCCCGGAGAGAGCGGCAATCTGGGCGCGCCCAATACCATCCTGGACATCCTGCCCTTGTTGCAGCCGAACCATATGAGCAATGCGGGTATCATCACCATTGCGCATGCTGGTAATATGACGGAAACGCGCAGTCGCAACGACAGCCTGCTCCGGTTACACGAGCTTCTCCCCCAGCTCATCCCCATCTGCTCGGTTCATCCGATGGATACCACGGCAGCCTGGGAAGAAATGGCCCGCCTCAAATCAAAAGGAGTCGATATCTTAAAGCTGCACCCTTCCGCGCAGCACTTCGACGTCGCAGCCCCGCAGGTCGCAGCCCTTGCGGAAAAAGCGGGCGACCTTCACATGGCCCTGCTCTTCGATAGTTATAGTCCCGAAGATGCCAACGAGCTGGGCAAGCTCATGATGCTGGCCATCAACCATCCCAATACCCAATTCATTCTGGCCCACATGGGTTTCGTTCACTTCAAGGAGCTGCTCGCCATCCAGGCCTGGAAAAGATATGCGTGGTATAAGAATAACATCTGGATGGACGTCTCGGCCATCGCGCCCATAATGGGCGGGAACTCCCCTTTTACAGCCCAGATCCGGTGGGTCATCCGCCAGATCGGCGTCAGCCAATTCCTCTACGGCTCCGACTTCCCTTTATTCACCTTCAAGGAATCCATCGCCGCGGTCCGCCGGATGGGCTTCACACCGGCCGAAGAACAAAAGATTTTTCATGACAATGCCCTCCGACTCATGTATCTTACAAAAACTTCTCAAAAATAAGCACACATTAAAAATGAAGCTAATATTCTCGCTCTGCCTGACCGTCTGCCTCTTCCATGCTGGATTTTCTCAGCACGCACAGAAATTCACGCTAGTCATCTCTAACGTCAATATAGTAGACGCTACGACAGGCAAGATCGCCCGGAACCGACTCCTGGCGATCTCCGGCGACACCATTCAAGCTGTGGACGATACGAAGATGGTCGCCAAATACAAGGCGGACCGGTATCTTGACGGCCAGGGTAAATATGCCATGCCCGGTCTCTGGGATATGCATGTGCACTTCCGGGGCGGCGACAGCCTCATCGCGGCCAACAAAGCTCTCTTGCCCTTGTTCCTTGCCAATGGCATTACCACTGTCCGGGAATGCGGCGGGGACATGACGTCCTCCGTGACCCAATGGCGGCAACAAACCGCGTCTGGTGAATTGGCCGGACCGAGGATCTTTACCTCAGGACCCAAGCTCGATGGTTTCGGCGCCGTATGGGCTGGCTCCCTACCGGTGGAAACACCAGATCAGATCTCAAAAGCGCTGGATTCATTGCAGAAGCTCGGATCGGATTTTGTAAAAATATACGATAGCAAGATCTCGCACGATGCCTACCTGGAAATCATCAGGCAAGCCAAGAAAAGAGGCATGAAAGTTACCGGCCATATGCCGTTTACCGTTGAATTGACGGAAGCCGCCGGACTGGGTATGGACGGATCGGAACATTTGTACTATGTCTTTAAAGCCTGTTCAGCTAAAGAAGACAGCATAACCGCGCTCATCCGGCTTCAGGAACATACCGATCACCCCATAGGTCTCTTTGGAGCGCTCCCCGCCTTGTACAATACCTATGATAGCGCTAAGGCAAAGAGATTGTTTAAATACCTGGCCGAAAAACATTTTACCATAACGCCCACGCTCTTTATCACCAAAACACTCGTTGAGATCAAGGAAACCGACCATACCAAAGACAGCATGCTGGCCTATATTGCTCCGGGAATTCAGGAGACTTACCAGGGAAGGGTCAGGGGCGCCAGGAGACAATCAGCGGAGAGCACGCAGTTCACAAAAAAATACGATGCGCTCTGTGCGTCATTGGTTCCCCAAATGTTTGCCGCAGGGGTCAATATTGTCGCGGGTTCCGACTGCGGCGCATCTAACTCCTTCGTATATCCTGGTACTTCCTTGCACGGGGAGGTGAAACTGCTGGTAGCTTCCGGTCTCACACCGGCGGAAGGGTTGAGAACGGCTACCGTCAATGGCGCGAAATTCCTGGGCATAGGAAAATTCTATGGCACCCTACAGCCCGGAAAATGCTCCGACCTCATCCTATTGACCAGCAATCCCCTGGAAGATATCAATGCTATCGATCAGGTCAATGTGGTATTGGCAAACGGGAAGCTGTATACCCGCGACGACCTTAACGCCCTATTGGCCACTGTTAAAATTCAACACTGATCAACGCAGCTTTTCCGTAAAAAAATCAATGGTCCGCGTCCACGCCAGCTCAGCAGCAGCCTTGTCATAACGGGGAGTAGTATCGTTGTGAAACCCGTGGTTCACCCCGGGATATATGAAGACGGTATACTCTTTCTTGTTCTCCTTCAAAGCGCTCTCATAAGCAGGCCACCCCTCATTCACGTGCGTATCCAGCCCCGCATAATGGATGAGGAGCGGTGCTTTTATCTGTGGAACAAGCTCCACCGGCGGCTGAGCTCCATAAAAAGGGACGGCGGCAGCCAGATCCGGCAGCCGGACGGCCATCAAATTAACGATCCCACCGCCAAAACAAAACCCAACCACTCCAATCTTCCCGTTACAGTCAGGGTCTGATTTCAGGTATTCAAAAGCATCAATAAAGTCTTCCAGCATTTCATTTTTATCTCTCTTGCTCTGCATCTCCCGCCCTTTATCGTCATCCCCCGGATACCCTCCCAAAGGCGTCAGCGCATCAGGAGCGATAGTTATAAATCCGGCAAGCGCCGCTCTCCTCGCTACGTCTTCTATGTACGGGTTTAGGCCGCGGTTCTCATGAACGACCACGATCCCTCCTGGCTTTTTGTTGGCATCCAGCGGTTTGGATAGCAACGCCTTGATCGTCCCGCCGCCCTTCGCCGATTTGTAAGTAATGTATTCCGATTTCAGGCGTGGGTCATCCGCCTTCACCTGCAGCGTGTTCTTATAGTCAGGCATGAGAAAGCTCAACAGCGCCGGCACCGTCATGGCCCCCGCGGTGTATAAAGAAAGCTTATCCACAAAATCACGCCGGCTTAGCCTGTTATGGGCATAATCGTCATACAGGTCGAATACTTCCTGCTTGATATCCTCTTTCTTGATTTCCATATAAATATTAATTTTTGTTTAGATTGTCCTGCTCCTTACGTGTCAGCAGCCCCTCCACAGGCGCATAGGAAGGGTCTGGTATATACCAGGGTTGGCGTGCGTAATACGCCTGGATATCCGGTGACTTGAAGACATATCCCCGTCGCGCGAAAGGAAGGTTCCGAACGATCTTCTTCGATAATTCATCTTCCGCATTACCCGGATTGAAATCGGCATCCACGGAAAATGGCAGCTCATCCAGCCGGTAGTCGAATTTGAACGGCCCGTCTCCCTTATGCTTAGCTAATGTTTTCTCATAATAAAAATAGGAACTCACGGCGCTGAGATGAAGCTCCCCCGCGGGCCGGAAATTCGCTTTTCTAAAGACCAGCTTTCCTTTGTGGACAAAGAATTCCGAAACGTCGGGGTCCTTATCGTCCCCGTATTGCGGCCGCCGCTCGATAGCTTTCCCGAGGCCGGTCATCGTCCACTCCGAAGCATGTTGGAAAAAAGTGCCGGTGATAGACAGATCCTGGTAATCGCCCATATCTATCTGCAAGGTAAAATCATCGATCTGCCGGTTGGCCCAGCGCTTTGCCGCCGTCAGCACATATTGCAGGCTATACGTTTCTTCTACAGAACTGCTAAGGTCCACAACATAAGTATGCTGTATAATATTGACCCCGGTATGAAAGACGCTGCGAAAATGATAGACGTAAAAGAAACCTTCCACATCACCAGCCTGGGCAGCGGTTATCGTCTTGTACTTGCCCTCCCGGTAATAGCTCTTATCCTTTACGATGACCACCTTCCAAGGCACCGAAGCACCATTAAGATTCACGGTAAAATTGGAGATATACGGCTGTCCCCCCTCGTCAGGCGAATTGTCGACATCCCCCGAGGGTGAAAAAGCCTCAAATCCCACCTCGATCGCCTTTTCTTGCTTAGGATTAAAAAACTCGTAATAGACCGTTATCCGCGCCTGGGTCGGGTTGACCCGTTGAATTGTCAGTATTTCCTTTTGCACGCTGATATCCGTCTCATACATCGGGATCAGCTGATTCCCGTTTGTCCGGAATACCCCGTCGTTTGCGCGGCAAAAGGTGACCAAACCGAGCAGGCAATACGATAAAAGAAAAGAGGCAGGTCTCATTCTCACCAAGTTAAGGAAAAATTGACATCTGCCCATTTAAACCCTCATCCTCGGTCCTTCAAAGCCCGCGCGCATACTTTCTCCGGATGACCCGATAATTCCATAAGATCACGATCGAGCAGCAGACAAGCGCAAAAGCAATCTCGCCCATCCCATTCAACGCGCAGAGGATGACGCCCACGGCCAATGCACCTACAAAGCACAGAACAAAGATGTTGATGAACCTCATCAGTTTGATCTCTTTAGGCGTCCGTTCCCGCACGATCGGTTTTACCGGCGCTTTCCTTACAGTTTCCATTTTTTATTTAAATCTACCGACCATCTGGGGCAATACCAGCCGGCATTCTACCAACAACGATTTAAATAGACGGACGCACTTTACCCTCAATTAGTCGGCCGGCTCACATGCGTCGAATTCCTGACAGCACTGCTAGTTCATTAGTTCTGCGAGTTTGCTTTCTAAAAGCTTACCTCTAAGGTTCTTAGCAATAATCTTTCCATTCTTATCCAACAGGAAACTATTCGGGATAGCTGTCACGGTATATAACGCTGCCACAGGGCCTCCATATCCATTCAGGTCGCAGACATTTTCCCAGATATACCCATCCTGGCGAATGGCGTTCTTCCACTGTGTGGTATTTTTATCGATGGAGACACTTACTATCGTAAATCCTTTGTCCTTATATTGATTGTATAACCTGACTAAAGTAGGGCTTTCTTCCCGGCAGGGAGCGCACCACGAAGCCCAGAACTCAACTAATGTGTATTTACCGCGATACCCTTTAAGGTCGATTTTCTTACCTGCCGTATCGGTTGAAACAAAACCCGGCGCTACGGCGCCGATTGCGATCCGTTTTGTGGCAT
>JAMFRX010000733.1 GCA_026224995.1 Puia dinghuensis | reverse complement strand
CATCAATCCGGATGATATCCTCTCCATCGACGTGCTGAAGGGTGCGGCTGCAACCGCCCTCTACGGGTCGCGCGCGGCCAACGGGGTGATCATGATCACGACCAAGAAGGGCCGCGCCGGAACGAACGTCACCGCCAATGCCGGCATGACCCTCGGCCGGATCGACAAGTCCACCTTTGTCAAGCGGCAGAACGAATATGGCGCCGGTCGTTCCGATAACCTGGCAACCGGGGGTTTCATTTCAAAGGACATCAATGGCGACGGTATTCCGGATCTGATCGTCAACACCAATGCTCCCCGTTCCTGGGGTCCCAAGTTCGACAAGAGCATCATGGTCTACCAGTGGGATGCCTTCGATCCGCTGAGCCCCACCTATCACAAGGCCACTCCCTGGGTAGCGCCCAAACATGGGGCGGATTATTTCTTCAGTACCGCGATCACCAATAACGAAAGCGTATTCCTGGATGGCGCCAACGAAAAGGGGTCCTATAAGCTGGGCTTTAGCCGGATCAATGAAAAGGGGGATATGCCCAACCAGAATGACGGTCGGAATACGATCAATTTCGGGTCCAGCTACAAGCTCACCGACCAGATAACTGTCTCTGCGAATGCCAACTATGTACAGGAAACGGCAGTCGGCAGGAATGCGACCGGATATGACGGAACACGCAACGTCAACACCCAGTTCCGCCAGTATGGAGAAGTAAATGTGGACTATAAAGAACAGAAGGAGGCCTATTTCAGGGCCCAGAAGAACATCACCTGGAACTGGAGCGACCCCACCACCACAGCGGGGCTCGTACCTTTCTCTTATAATAACCCCTATTTCACCGCCTACCAGGACTTCGAGAACGACAGCCGTAACCGCACCTATGGCAATGTACAGCTCGATTACAAAATACTATCCTGGCTCAACCTCATGGGCCGTGTATCCCTGGATACATACAACCAGGCTGAGGAAGAGCGCATCGCGGTCACCAGCATCGGCGTGCCGAGCTACACCCGGCTCAACTCCTCTTTCCGCGAACTGAACTATGACCTCATCGCCACGGTGAACAAGGATATCAACAAGGATTTCAAGTTCAATGGCCTTTTAGGTGTCAATATGCGCAGGGACGCCATCACCTCGATCTATCAGGCCACAACGGGGGGCCTGATCATTCCCAATCTCTATGCGATCTCCAACTCGGTTGGCGCTATCCCTGCGCCCACTGAAACCAGCACGCCTAAAGCTGTCGACGGGTATTTCGCCGGTGCTACTTTTACCTATCGCGATTTCCTGAGCCTTGACGGATCCTTCCGCCGGGACCGGTCATCCACCCTTCCCGTCAGCGACAACGCTTACAACTACTATGCTATTTCCGGCAGCTGGCAATTCTACGAGCAGCTGAAGAATAATTTCAGCTGGCTGTCTTCAGGCAAGCTGCGCGCCAACTATGCTACGGTGGGTAACGATGCTGCCTGGGGCAGTATTCAGGATGTGTATAACCAGCCCAGTCAGTTTGTCGCCGGTACTACCTCCAGCATACTCTTCGCGCTGCCGACTACCAAGAACAACGACGCGCTGAAGCCGGAGAGAACGAACAGTAAGGAGGTCGGTCTGGAAATGAGCTTCCTGAAAAGCCGTATCGGCTTCGACGCAAGCTTTTATCACACCAATACGATCGACCAGATCCTGCCAATTGCCATAACCGCTTCCACCGGATATAGCTCGAAATACGTCAATGCCGGTAACCTGCAGAACCAGGGTTTTGAAGTGACGCTTTACGGTACGCCGGTGAAAACCAGGAACTTCTCCTGGGAAATCACCGCCAACTGGACGCGCAACCGGAATAAGTTGCTCTCCCTCAACAGCGGCGCATCCAATCTGCAGTTGGCAACCTTCCAGGCCAGCATTTCTACAAACGCCACAGTCGGCAAGCCCTACGGCCAGATCGAGGGCCAGACCTACACCTACGTTAAAGGTCAGAAGGTCGTCAGCGCCGACGGAACCGCCTATGTGCTGAGCACGACTACCACCAATGTCCTCGGAAACTTCAACCCGGACTGGATCGGCGGCGTCACCAATACGTTCAAGCTTGGTAACTTCAGCCTGAGCTTCCTGGTCGACGCCCGCAAGGGTGGGACGGTATGGTCGCTGGATCAATACTATGCTCAGCAGTCGGGCATCCTGCCTGCCAGCACAGGTCTGAACGATCTCGGCAACGACAAGCGTCTGCCCGTTGCAAATGGTGGCGGCATCATCCTGAAAGGAGTACAAGCCAATGGCTCACCAAATACGGTCCGCGCAGCGCTCACTTCGGGAAACAGCCTGTTGCTGCCTCCGCCGGATGAAGCCTACGACGCCGGCTACATCAAGCTGCGTGAGCTGTCCTTTGGCTATCACATTAAAGGCTCCAAATTGGGCAATGCGTCAAAGGTGATAAAAGGCATCGACATCCAGCTCCTCGGCCGCAATCTTTGGATCATCCACAAGAATCTTCCGATGGCCGATCCGGAAGACGGCGCTTCCGCTGGTAATAACCAGGGCCTTCAATTTGGCTCCTATCCAACCATCCGTTCCCTTGGCTTGAACCTAAAAATGCAATTCTAAAATTCACCAACATGAAGAAATCAATCTTTTATATACTTCCGGCGGTCCTGCTCCTTGGGGCTTGTACGAAGGATATCTCCTCCTACAATAATCAGACAAAAAAAGCCGCTGTAGTGCCCGCAGCTCCCCTTTTCACCGAGGGCACCCTTAGCCTGACGAATCAGCTGGCCAACAATGGGGGCGGCAATATCTCCCTTCATATTGTGGAGTATATGGCCCAGGCGGTCATCGAGGACAACGCCCAGTATAATTTCCAAACTGCGGGCATGCCCGGTACGCAGTGGAATTCGCTCTACGAGGGTTGTCTCAACAACCTGAAGCGATCGGACAGTATCCTTTCCCAGTCTGTGGGCCTACTTCCCGCTACCCTCGCCAATCAAAGGGCTTGCGTCGACATCACGGCGGTGTATGCCTGGTATATCCTGGTTACCTCTTTTGGCAATATCCCATACACCGAAGCGCTGAACCCGGACAATCTCTTCCCGAAATACGATGACCAGCATGCGATCTATACGGACCTGCTCGCGCGCCTCGACAAGGATCTTGCCAATCTGAATACAAGCGGGGTTGGTTTTGCCCTGTCCGAAGACCTCTGGTTTGGCGGCAATATCCCCAACTGGATCAGTTTTGCCAATTCCCTGAAAATGATGATGGGCATGACGCTCGCGGACGTGGACCCTACCACTGCGCAGACTGTGGTAGAAGCCGCAAGTCCCCTTGCCATTACCTCGACCGCCCAGAATTGCATCATGAAATATGGGTCTACGCCCAGCAACAATCCCATGTACGCCAACTTTGTGACAGCTAAGCGCAATGACTATGTTGCATCGCAGCCTCTGATGAACCAGCTGCTCTCCAACGCCGACCCGCGCCGGAGCTCCTATTACGGAAAGGCCCCTGCCACCGGCACTTATGTAGGCGCCGTTATGGGTGTGCAAACAACCTTTTCGACAGTATCGGGACCTTCCACAAAGGATAGCGCCAGTACGCTTCCTTATGTAGTGCTGGACTATTCCGAAATGGAATTCCTCCGTGCGGAAGCCGTAGCAAGAGGCTTTAATGTAGGCGGCACTGTCGAAAGTCATTACGACCAGGGTATCACCCAAAGCATCAAGTACTGGGGCGGCGCCGATAGCTCGGTAAGCCGTTACCTGGCCGATCCTTCGGTCGCTTATACGACAGCTGTCGGTAGTACACCGCTTCAGAAGATCGCCCTGCAGAAGTGGATCTCGCTGTATAATCATCCCGATCACGAGTGGATCGATATAAGGAGACTGGATTATCCCGTGCTGCCGGCCCCGGTGGGTGCGGTATCGGGTTTCCCGACCAGGCTGTTTTATCCGCAGACCGAGCAGACGGTGAATGGCACCAATTATACGCAGGCTGCCGCTGCGATTGGCGGAGACGTAGTGACGACAAAATTATTTTGGGATATTCATTAACTGAACTGAACTTAAACTTAACGAATAAAATAACCCCCGAATGGGGGTTATTTTATTCGTTCAAATAGTCTTTTCCACCGCACTCCCTTATCCCAGCTCATCCAGATCAGCGCGGCCTTGCCGACGATATGATCCTCCGGTACGAAGCCCCAGAGCCGCGAATCCTGCGAGTCATGGCGGTTATCGCCCATCATCCAATAGTAATTTCCCTTGAAGGTATATTGCGTGACTTCCCGGCCGTCGAGCCAGAACTTCCCATCCCGCATTTGAAAGTCATTGTCTTCGTAGACCTTGATCACCCGTTGGTAGACGGCGTAGTTCTCCGGCGTCAGCGTGATCGTCGCTCCTTTACGTGGTAGGAAAATGGGGCCGTAATTATCGAGATTCCATTGTATTAGTTTAGAATAAGGGTAGACGTTAGGGCTGCTATCCGTCTCTGCGACGATGCTCAGGGCCAGGCCGTCCCTGATCAGCTGTTCATGTCCTTTGGTGTCCAGGAGCATCCGGTATTCGTTGGGCTGGCCGGTGGGGTGGAATTCGTCGTCCAGGTTCATCGCGACGTCGTAGCGCTCTTTCAGCACCGTCTCATCCAGCGGCTGTCCCTTCGTCTGCACCTTGTACCAGGTCTGGGATTCGGGCGGGAAGGGCTGTGCCTGGCCGTTGATATAGACCACATGATCCCTTATCGTCAGGGTATCGCCCGGAATGCCGACGCATCGTTTGATGTAGTTCTCCTCTTTGTCTATGGGCCGGATGATGAGGGGGTATTCGCTGGGATCTTGCAGGATGAGCTGGCGTCCGCTGTCGGTATTGCCATTGCCCATCGAGCGGCACACGTCATAATAAGGCCGCTGGGACTGATAATCCGGCAGGTTGATCACTGTATCGCCAATGGGCAGGTTGAAGACGACGACATCGCCTCTTTTCACGGGGCTGGCGAACCAGCGGATATAGGGCAGCCTGATCCATTCCAGGTAGGAGGCCCTGTCGCCTATGGGCATGGTGTTGTGGACAAAGGGGATCGACAGCGGGGTCATCGGGAGGCGGGGGCCGTAGGCGAACTTGCTGACGAAGAGGTAGTCGTTGACAAGCAAGGTCTTCTCCATCGAGCCGGAAGGGATCACATAGGCCTCGAAGACGAATGTCCGGATCAGGGTGGCCGCGACTATGGCGAAGACGCCGGCGTCGACCCATTCCCTGGCCTTTCCTTTTTTGTGGGTGAGCGCCTTGGCGGGCCCGATGAACCTGGTCCTGGGATCGGCGCCGAGCCAGGGGAAGTAGACCAGCGGCAATAGCGCCGCCAGCGCATGTTCCCAAAGCTTGAACTTCCCAAAAGATTTGACGAACTCTATATAGATCGCCATGGTGATGAACCAGCCGGCCACCGGGAGCAACTGCCAGAAGACCCAGTGTTTGGGTCGTTCGCCCAGGTCCTGCATTACCCAGGTATTATAAAAAGGAACAAAAGCCTTCCAGCCCGGAACGCCGGCTTTTTTAAACAGCTGCATCAGCCCAAAAGAAGGGAGGAGGAGGAGCGCTAATTGGATAAGTATCAAGTTCAAAACCTGGTGCGTCGTCATGCCTTTTGCTTTTAACCGATCCCGGGGGACCAATTATAGGTCGCAGGGCTGGCGAAAATATTACATCAGGCTGATGCGTCGCTGCACTGGCCGGCGGGCCGCGTCAATTCGTCTGACTGGGCGGCCGGCCACCCCCTTAGTTCGCCTGGCCGGTGCCACATTGGAACTGCTCGGTCGTCGCCTCCATCTTCTGCCAGATGGGGTGATCAAACCGCTTAGGCGAAATTTCTATCAGGAGCGGCGTAAAGCTATCGCCACCCGGTTTCAGGTGGATACGGCAGTAGAACTGCATCGGAACCTGGGCCATGTAGTCGAAGGAGGAGATCATCCCTGTATAGGTCTCCAGGTCTCCTTTTTCTGTCCTGGCTTTCGTGAGCGTGGGGTTGACAGGGACGAGCTTTTCTTTGGGAATCTGCCGGCGGCGGGTGTTGTCGGCAATGAGCCCTTGGAAATAGGCTTTCAGGAAATCCTGCAGCTTCGCGGCATCCATCGCCTGTCTGCCTTCCAGGCGGAAAAGGTAGCTCACCGTCCAGTAGTCTTCCGTATTGGCCTGTCCCCAGCCCGGTGGAAAGTGGATCTCTTCGAATCCTTTGTAGGGTGAGTTGGGTGAGAAGCTTGGGGGGAAGGCTGTTCGCTCGAGCGTCCAGCTCTCGGGCAAGGGGAAGATGTATGGGGACTTCCAATTCTGTGGAAGCGCCGGGTTCAGGATATTGAAGATGCCGGTGATCCATTGGATGCATTCCGTTTCATCGACGATGGAAATGGACGAGGGGTTGCGTACCCCGTTGGGCCGGTATCCCGGCTGTTTGCTGAGCAGGAGCGCGGCATCCTGGTTACCCGCCTGAAGCAAGTGCGTTATTAACTCCGAACCGCCGGCCACGGGGTTATCATAAAGGCTGTTGTGCCGGCTTTGTACCTCCCAGAAGGGGTCGCCGTCATAATACAGGCGGACCGGAAGGCCGGTAAGCCAGCGTTCATGGCCCAGGGTGTCTGTGTGGTCGAAGGGGGTAAGCCTCTTCAAAGCTGCGGCGTCGAGAGCCTGCTTTTGGAAATAATTGAGGAGGTATTGGGCGTCGCCGACATTCCCGCGGTAATAGTTCTTCCGGATCTCGCGCCCGCACCAGGCATAGAGCTCGGGCAGGTCGACGAAGGAGCCGACGGTAAATACGGCCTTGGGCTTTATGGGAAATTTTTGCGGTTGTTCATAGGCGAGCTCGGTATAGCGCAGGGCGATGTTTCCTGCGAACACCTGTCCACCGAGGACGAAGCGGGACGTATCGGCGGAAAAATCGGTAGCTATGTGGTTAATGAGCCTGTTGATACGGCTCACTGTCCCGCTGTCGGGTACCAGCTCGAACACCGAGGCATAGACCATCAGCAGGCTGTTGAGATAGGCTGCGCTATGGAGCCTGGTCTCGAGCAAAACAGGTTCGGGGGTCTGGCTGCTTGTCAGCAGGACTACGACGCCTTTGATGGGGGCTAGTGGGCGGATGGCGAGATAGTAGTCTTTGGTGCTGTCTGGCCCGTAGTAATGTTTTTCCGGGGTCTGGCTGGAAGCGGCCAGGGGAAGCAGCCAGCAGGCGGCGGCGAAGTAGTGAGCAAGCAATGGTTTCGTTGGCATGCTGTTAGGGTATAAAAGGCATGCCAATCCCGTAACAGGCTATCTGTCTGTGAGTTAATGGCTGTGCCGGCCTAGAGGCTGTCCGATTTTGGACGTATAGGTGTCCGGCGCTGGCTATCCCCTGTTGAAGAAAACTTCCTTCAGGGATCTATCCCAGTGGTCTTTAGCGACTTTCTGGGCTTCTGTTACCCGATCGTAATCCCAGAAACGGGCTTCGGCGGAAGAACAGCGGTAGGTTACTTCAAAGTTGTTACGGTCGGTAGGATACATGGCTG
>JAMFRX010000732.1 GCA_026224995.1 Puia dinghuensis | reverse complement strand
TAAACTACTTAAGAATTCGATGGAGTTGACTCAAGACTTTATCGAACCAAAAAACCCGCTACCATAGCGGGTTTTAAAGAATGGAGATAAATTGTGACCCCGTCAGGATTCAAACCTGAAACCTACTGATCCGTAGTCAGTTACTCTATTCAGTTGAGCTACGGGGCCATTGTGTGACTATGGGGTTGTGGCCCATCCGTTTAAGGGCTGCAAATATACTACAAAATGGGAAACGCGAAAATTTTTTACGTGCCGAAAAAAGGAATGCCAGTTCATCATGGCCACATATTCGCTGAAGTTATTCATAGATCTTCATCGCCGTGCGTTCAACCACGGTCTTTGGCAGGAGCCAGGCCATGGCTGCCCCCAGTTTATTGATAAAGCCGGTTATGATCTCCGTTTTGCCTGCCAACATGCCTTTCACGGCAATGGAGGCTACTATTTCAGGTGTCATATTGAATTTCTCGGCCGCTTTCATGCCTTTCTCGCCGATCTGGGCGCGGTTGGGGAAATCTGTGTCTGTCGCGCCCGGGCTCACGCAGGTCACGGAAACGGGGCTCTTAAGCAATTCCTGGTGCAGTCCGCGGCTGAAGGCCAGCACGAATGATTTGGTGGCGGCATACAGTGCGAGGTTGGGCAAGGCCTGATAGGCGGCGGAACTGGCGACGTTGAGGATATAGCTCTTGGGCCGGCTGTGCAGGTCGGGGAGGAAGAGGCGCGTCATGCCGACGAGGGTGGACATGTTGAGCTGCATCATGTTCAGGTGTTCCGGCAGGGAATATTTCTCGAAGGGGCCGCTAAGGCCATAGCCGGCATTGTTGACCAGGACGCTGACGTCATAGCCTTTCGCCCGACACCAGTCGTAGACGTTCTGGGGGGCTTCGGGGAGGCTGAGGTCGAGGGCCAGCCAGTCGGTGGACACGCCGTCGCGGGAGGCGATCTCGTTGGCGAGCTGCTGCAGGAGGTCTTCGGAGCGCGCGACCAGTAGGATATTATAACCGCGGGTAGCGAGTTCCCGGGCGATGGCCCGGCCGATGCCCTTGCTGGCGCCGGTGATCAATGCATATTCCATAATGGGGGTAAATATAAAGAAAAACCGGCCCCCGATGTGTGAGACACATGGGGGGCCGGTTAAGTTATGTTTAGTTTTGAACCTTCGACGCCAGGCGATGGTAGAAGGGCGTCTTGCTCTTCTCATCCTTGGGCTGGTACTTACCGGTAATGATCGGGATGTACATGACCCTGCGACGGCTGGCTTCTCCATAGAGCGGCGACTGCTGGGCGCGGTGCCAGATGCGGCCATCGTGCACCGTAAGATCGCCGGCGGCCAGGTCGAAGCCGATCTCGCGCCGATCGGGGTTGTTGTCGATGAAATATTTTTTGCCGAACAGGAGACGGAGGATACCCTGTTTGTGGGTGCCGGGCAATACCCGTAAACCACCATTTTCGAACGGCGTATCGTCCAGATGGATGCCCACATTCAACATAGGCATGATTTTTTGTCCAAGGAAGAGGTCACGCGGGCTATCGGTATGCCAGCCTATTTGGGTAAAATTGCTTTCCGGTACGCGGACATAGTGGTTCAGGATCAACCCGTCCTTCTCGTTTTCGCTGATGCGGCCTTCATAGGGATAAAGGAGGCCGGTTAATGCCTGGACGCGGGAATCCTGCACCACCTGATGAAGGGGATCGCTGAAAAGGGACAGGAAACACATACGTTGGATCATTTTATTCCCATTTTGGTCCTTGCCAAATTTCAGGGGAATCCCATTGATCTTGTCGCGACCTTCATCAAGCCATTGCTTTTCAATTCTGTTAAGCTCTTGTATGAATAATTGAACGGTCGCCGAATTAATGAAATTCCTAAAAATGATCACGCCATACTTGTCGAAAAAGTTAAATTGTTCTTCCGTTATCTTATCTCCCAGGACAAAATCGGGGCATTCGAATTTTTTCATAAATGCTAGCTTTATTTAAGAAAAGGAAGGGTCATCCCTTTCCGCTTCAGAGCTTTTAAATATTGGGTTAATTGAATTTTAACAAATTGTGAATTCTTCATTAATCATCAAATGTAAGAAAATTAGAATTTTCCGTGTTAATTTGCCTGCTTTTTATCGCTAAACGTAAATAAATATACTACAACATTGCTCCTCCTTTCGTTCAGAAAAGCAATATTTACCTATTTTCTTGGGCTTTGCTGCCTGTTTGCAGTCCCTGTGGTCGCGAAAGCCCAAAACGACAGCCTCAAGACGATACCCGTCGAAAAACTGCCGCTCCCCTTCAGGCTGCCCAAGGTAATCCGTCCGCAAGGACAAACTTTAAAGCGGGGCGCTGGGGGCGATACGTTGACCGTTATCGTTCCCGGCGCGCAAAGCCCGGCAAATATACAGCATGTTCTCGTACTCCCAATCATTGCCCGGTCGATAGAGACGGGCTGGTCTTTCGGTGGTGCGAGCGCCGCTACCTTTCACATAAGCAAACGCGACACCACTATACGAACCTCTAACGCTCAAGCGATAGCGCTTTATACAACGCGCAAGCAGTTAGTGCTGGCTTTAAATGGTTCCATCTATTTCCCGGGTGAACGATGGATCATCAATGAGCAATTGTCCTACAGCTCTTTCCCGGACGATTTCTGGGGGCTGGGAAAGCGGGCGCCGGACAGTAGCAAGGAATCTTATAAATTTAAGCAGTATTATGTTTATCTGCATCCGCAATTTAAGATCGGCAGGAGACTTTTTTTGGGCGCCGTCTACGAATTCCAGCGGGTTTTTGACGTCCAATATAAGGCCGGCGGGCTTTTCGACGAGCAAAACGTCGTCGGCCGTCAGGGCTATCATGTGTCGGGCCTGGGCCTCAGCCTGACCTACGATACCCGCAATAACGCCTTTTCGCCTGACAAGGGGACGATGCTGCAGTTTTATTTCGATCATTTTGCGTCCGTTTTTGGGTCAGACTATGAGTATACCAACTATGTGATGGATCTGCGGCGCTTTATTCGCGTGTATAAGGGGCAGGTGCTGGCCCTGCAGGCCTTCGGCAGCTTTAATAGCGGGGACGTGCCGCTGCGCAGCCTTGCCTACCTGGGCGGCGCCAATAGCATGCGGGGCTATTATGCCGGTCGTTACCGGGATAAGAATGCCGGCTACCTTCAGGCCGAATACCGGATACCGCTATGGTGGCGTTTCGGGGCCGTGGGATTCGGGGACATCGGGAATGTAGGTCCCGAGCTGAAGGACGTCAATTTGGAGCATTTTAAATACTCGTATGGGGGTGGGCTGCGCGTTGCCCTCAATCAGAAGGAAAAGCTGAACCTGCGACTGGATTATGGCCTTGCCAAGGGGCATTCGCAGGGCTTCTACCTGCAGCTGGGAGAAGCTTTTTAGTGCCGGGAGGCTTTTTAGCGTCGAGAAGCTTTTTAGCGCCGGGAGGCTTTTTCGCGCAGGATGATCCGTGTCGCCAGCCAATAGGAGATCCAGGCGAACAGGAATCCGCCCAGCACATCCAGCGTATAATGCACATGCTGGACCAGAAGCAGGAAGCCTACGATAAAAGTGGCTATCAGCGCCAGCTTTTTGTCTGCTTTTCCGGGAATGGTGAGAAACAGCAGGAAGACGGTAGAGGTATGTCCCGAGAAGAAGAGGTCCTTGGTGACGAATTTGTCCCCGTAAAAGAAATTGCTCAGCGGATCGATCAGCGGGATCAGCCCTGTGGGCGGGTCCAGCGGGATGAGCGTGATGGTCAGGATGCGAAACAGGGACAGGAAAATAAATGCCCAAGTAAATGTCAGGAACATCTGGGGGGTCTGCGCTGCCCGGAAGATGCTGAGGCCGCCGATGGCCCAGATGACGATAAACAGAGGTACGGACACATTATGCGGCGGCAATGCCGAAAGGATCGGATCATTTAGCAGCATGCCATGTCTGCGTTCTATGTGCTGAAAAAAAATAGGGAAGCTCGATAGCAGCGCGGCTACGATAACGACACCCGATATCACCCGGCGACGAAAAAGCGGCACATGCAAGGCTTCCTGCCATTCCTGCCTTAAGGATAAAAAAGTTGTTTGTGGCATAGTGAAGCCACAAAAATACAATAAACCCTAATTAACGCAAATTTAATGCAGAATTATAGGGCATGCGCGCGTGAATAGCATTTGACCGCATAATGCGCGGACGGCCGCGGGCAACCGGCAGATGGGGGCCAGCGGGTTATGTTAGGGCAACCGCGGCCTGCTCGCGTTGACCAGTATACGGGGGAATTACCGTGGACGGCCGGGGGCTTCCTAATAGTGCCAGCGAACGAACGCTTCCATAGCCGCATATTTGGTAAGCCCCAGCTGCGCATACAGGCTGGCGGTATTGGCGTTGCGGTCTTCTGCCCGCTGCCAGAACTCGCGGCTGTCGTTGCCCTGGAAGGGGACCATGTCCTTTTGCGATTGGTGGATGAAGATGCCGAATCGTTTCTTAAGCACCTGGTCGGGGCTCATGGGGATCGCCATCTCGATCTCGCTGATGTCCCATTCCTGCCAGGCGCCTTTGTAGAGCCAGAGCCAGCAATCTTTCAGCCAGGAGTCGCCGGCAGCCTTGATGCGGCGCATCGATTCGAAGACAACGTCCAGGCACACCTTGTGCGTGCCATGCGGGTCGGCCAGGTCGCCGGCGCAGTATATCTGCTGGGGCTTGAGCTGACGGAGGAGGTCTACCGTAAGCTGTACGTCGGCTTCGCTCATGGGCTTCTTCTCTATCGCTCCTGTCTCATAGAAGGGCAGGTTCATGAAATGGATATTCTCGTCTTTGAGCCCAACGTAGCGGCAGGTAGCCCGGGCTTCGCAGCGGCGGATCAGCCCTTTGATGGCGCGGATCTCCGGGGTATCGATGTCGCTGGGCTTCTTGGTGCTGAGGTAGCGTCTAGCCTGGTCCAGGATCGCGGAGGATTTCTTGTTGTCGATGCCGGACAGCTCCTCGAAGCCTACGGCAAAATCCAGGAAGCGAGTGACGAATTCGTCGGTGACGGCGATATTGCCGGAGGTCTGGTAGGCGACGTGTACGTCGTGTCCCTGGTCATGCAGCCGCATAAAGGTGCCGCCCATGGAGATGATATCGTCATCGGGGTGGGGGGAGAAGATGAGGCTCCGCTTGGGGAAGGGCACCGAACGCTCGGGGTGGGTAGGGAGGTTGGCGCCGGGCTTGCCGCCGGGCCAGCCGGTGATGCTGTCGCGAAGGAGGTAGAAGGTCTGCAGGTTGATCTCGTAGGCATCTCCTTTCTCCACAAGCAGGTCGCTGAGGCCGTTGTCGTTGTAGTCGCTGTTGGTGAGGCTGAGGATGGGCTTGCCGAGCTTCAGGGCCATATTGACGACGGCCTTGCGGATCATAGCCGGCGACCAAATTGTATCGCCGGTGAGCCAGGGGGATTTGAATCGGGTGAGGTCGGATGCGGCGACATCGTCGGTGACGAAGATGACGTCATTGTGCTGCTGCAGGAGCGAAGCCGGTATCTGCTCGGTCACATTGCCTTCTACGGCCTTGCGGATCACCGGCGCCTTGAGCTGGCCCCAGGCCATCAGGACGATGCGCTTGGCCTTCAGGATGGTGCTGATGCCCATGGTTATCGCGAGCCGGGGCACATGGGAGATATTCTGAAAGTCGTGCGAGTTGGCGATGCGGGTAGAATTTTCCAGCGGCACCAGCCGGGTATGCGAATGGATGCTGGAGCCGGGCTCATTGAAGCCGATATGCCCGTTGTTGCCGATGCCGAGGATCTGCAGGTCGATGCCGCCGGCGTCCTCGATCATCTGCTCATATTGCATGCAATGCTGCTTGATCTCCTCTTTCGGCCACTGGCCATTGGGGATATGGCAGTTGGCAGGATCGATGTCGACCTTGTCGAACAGCTGCTCCTTCATGAACCGGTTGTAGCTTTGCAGGGCATCATTATCGATGGGGTAATATTCGTCCAGGTTGAAGGTGACCACATTTTTGAAGCTGAGCTTTTCCTCGTGGTGGAGACGGACCAGCTCCGCATAGAGCGATTTGGGTGAAGAGCCCGTCGCGAGGCCCAAAACGGTCTTTTCGCCCTTGCTATCCTTAGCGCGGATAAGGGTGGCGATCTCTCTTCCAATGAAACGGGAACCTTCTTCCAGAGAACCGAAAATTTTTACAGGGATCTTCTCGAATGAGTCTACCATGCTCATAGTTCAGAATGTTTTTAGTTGTATGTTGCTAGTTAGGGAATGCCAGCGCGAAATTAATCCCTAATTCCCATATGTGGTGCATCGGGATCAATCGTTTGCAGAGCCTGCCCGGCCGGTTGGCATCAAAGGGTGTTAAGAGCGTGGAAAATGTAATGTCCGCCGATGGCGGAAAGCAGGAAAATTATTTGCAGCGGGCCGGAGAGCCGGCTTTTTAGTGATTTGATGGCCTGGTAGAGCAGGTTACGCGCAACCTGGTAATTGATGTTCATGATCTCGCTGACTTCTTCGTAGCTCAGGTTTTGATAATATTTAAGGTAGACGATCTCTTTCTGCCTGTCGCTGAGCTGCTCCAGCGCCTTGAGCACGCGCTGTTTCCTGCTGGCATCTTCTTCGCCTGCGATCAGAAAACTTTCATGGCTCCATTCGAAAACCTTTTCCCCGCTGCCGATGGGCAGGGTATGCCGGTTTTTACGGTGAGCTTTTAATAGTTTGTATTTCAATGACTTAATGAGGTAGGCCCGGACCGATATCACTGGGGTGCGGGATTTGGCCTGCCAGAGTTCGATGAAGAGCTCCTGGATACAGTCTTCCAGCAGGCTCGTTTGGGTGGTGAACTTGGTGCCGTAACGGAACATAAGCTCATAATGGGTACGGAAAAGAGCTGCAAAAGCTTCTCTGTCCCCATTGCGGAAGGATTCCCACAGCAGTATGTCCTCTCTGGCAGTATTCAATGGTTTGTAGTCAGGCTAAAAGCGGGTGGAAAATAAGGAAATAATGTTGAGCGGGAAAAAATTATTACCCAACCGATAAAAAAGGACAAAAAAAATAACAGAAAAGCGCATTACAAAATTATCTTTACTGGTACGTCAAAGTAACACACAGTCCGTTTTATGTCAAAAGACTATCGCGAACCCGAAGATTTTTTGTCAGATGAATCTTTTCTGTCCTGGTATTTCGAATCCAGGCAGAGAACCGATAGTTCCGCTGATGGAGAATGGAACCGCTGGATGACCGCAGATCCCCGAAGAAAGGAGCTGGTCGACCGTGCGGTTGCCTTGCTGGATGAGGCGCGGCTCCGCGAACGGGAGCTGCCGGCCGGCCAGCTGGAGCGGGCAGAATCGGCCTTACTGCAACGGATGGATGGCCTTCGGGGAGTCGAAGGGCTCACCGTGCCCCTGTATCGCAATTGGCGATGGGTGGCGGCTGCCTGCATACTGGTCGTCCTGATGACCGGGATGGCGATCACCAGGATGATGCCTTCGCGTCAGCAGCAGCTGGCTACGGCCTATGGACAGATCACGGTGCAGCAATTGCCGGATGGGTCAGAGGTGACGATGAACGCCAATAGCCGGCTGCATTATTTTAAGGAGTTCCAGGACGGTACCGACCGGGAGGTCTGGATCGACGGAGAGGCCTTCTTCCATGTGACGAAGACAAAGCTGAAGAGCAGGTTCATCGTGCATACGGACAGGTTCGATATCTTAGTGACGGGTACTCAGTTTAATGTAGTCAACCGCCGGGGCAAGGTCAATGTGATGCTTAGGGAGGGCAGCGTTATCATACATCCGCAGGCGGGCGCAGATATGAAGATGATCCCGGGCGACTTTGTGGGCTGGGATGTCGACCGGCTGAAAAAGATGAGCGTCAAGGGCGATAGCCTGCTGGCCTGGAAGCAACATCAGCTGTTCTTCGACCACACCCCGCTAAAAGAGGTGGTGGGTATCATAGAAGATCAGTATGGGGTGAAGGTGACTCTCGAAGACCAGAATATCGCCGACAGCACCATCTCCGGCATCATGCAGAATAATAACCTGGATGTCCTGCTGCAAGCCGTGGAGATCGCCACCAACTTCGATGTGGTCCGCGACAACGGCGCCATCACGATCAAAGCTTCTCCCGCTGATCCTATGAAAAATAAAAGATAAAGATCGTTCCCGGGCCCTGCTGGCCTCAGACTGTGAACCGATATTTAACCAAAACGCTGTTTGAATGAAAAAATCGGGCGGGTATACCTGTTGGCTTAGATTTTTTCTATGTTTGCCTTTCACGGGATTGGCTGTCCTGCCCGTATGCGCGCAAACGACCCATCCGACCGCAATCCCATTGCGTGCAGACCTTCAGCAGGCGGCACGTGCCGGCGATACGCTTAATTCCCCCACTGATCTGCGGAAACCATTGATGGAGGTCCTCATAGAGCTCAACCATACCAAGGGGGTCTATTTCCTGTTCTCCCAGCAACAGATTGGGAAGATGCTCGTGAATCCCCCGGTCTTGTCCTCCAATGCGTCTGTCGAAAAGCTTCTCACCCAGGTGCTGCGCAATACCGGACTCATCTTTAAAAAAGTGGATGACAGGACGTTCGTTATCCTCAACCGGAAAAAAGAGCCCATCCCTGCCGATGCCGAGGCGGTACAAGGGTCCTCCTATCCGGAAGACGAGCCAGCCGATGTCCCCGCCGACTTGCCGCAGGGTACCGTGAGCGGCAGGGTGATCGACCGGGAAGGCAAGGCATTGCAGGGCGTCACCGTTTTCATTAAGAATACGCATAAGGGCGCTTCTACCGACCTGGACGGGGAATTCACATTACATGCCGGCAACGACGATATGCTGGTCTTTTCCTGCGTGGGCTTCCTAAACAAGGAAGTGCCGGCGGGGATTGCCGTGCGGTCGCCGGTGGTGCTCAATCCCAGCAATCAGCCGTTGACAGAGGTGCTGGTTACGGCGCTGGGCATTGGCAAGCAGGAAAAATCACTGGGCTATTCCGCTACGGGGTTGGATGGAGGGTTGTTCACCCAATCCCGCACCGTCAACCTGGGCAATGCCCTTGCGGGTCAGGTCGCGGGTGTCAATGTCATCGACAATGCCACCGGTCCCTATGGCAGCAGCCGGGTGCTCATCCGCGGCAATGCCTCGCTTAGCGGCAATAATCAGCCGCTTTATGTTTTAGATGGGATACCGTATGACAACACGACCCAATCCTATGCGGGTCAGTATGGCGGTATGGACCTGGGTGACGGCCTGTCCAATCTCAGTCCCGATGATATCGAATCCATCCTGGTCCTCAAAGGGATCGCGGCTTCCGCCTTATATGGGTATCGCGGCGGAAACGGGGCCATCCTCATCACTACTAAATCGGGCTCCCGCACGCACGGCATCGGCGTGGAGGTGAATAACAACGCTACACTCAATTCAGTGCTCGATGAGCGGGATTTCCAATATGTCTATGGACAGGGTGTCGCAGGGATCAAACCCCTGACCGCCCAGGTGGCGCTCGCGGCTCCTTATTACAGCTGGGGGGCCAGGCTGGATGGTACGACGGCGGTCAACTATGCCGGAGATCCCTATCCGTATAGTCCGGCCCGGCATAACTTTCAAAACTTCTTTCGCACGGGTGTCACCGATCAAAGCTCGGTGGCGCTGACCGGCGCCAATGCTAAAGGTCATTTTCGGCTGGGTCTCACGGATCTCCATCTGGACGCCATCGTCCCCAATTCTTCCATGGATAAAGAAGGGGTGAACCTGAACTCTACCTACGCCCTCACCAGCCACCTGCAAATGGGCCTTACAGCGGACTATGTCTTCGAGCATGTGAATAACCGCGCCTCGGTCTCAGATGATCCGGGAAATGTTTTAGCCCCACCGATGTACCTGGCCAATTCCTTCGACATCCGCTGGATGAAAAATCGCCCGATAAACCCCAATGGCACGGAATGGCTTCCCGGCAGTACCGATCCCTACTTTGAAAACCCATATTATATCGCTCATGATTACATCAATACCACCGATCGCAACCGATTGACCGGCGGTCTGACGCTCCGGTATAATCTGCTCGACTGGCTCTATGTGCAAGGACAGATGACACGGGACGGGTATGTATTCGATGTGGAGTCCATCGTCCCTTCCGGCGTGGAATACACCCGCACCGACGGTCTTCACGGCGGCAACCTAACACAATATGAGATGAGCTTTTATGAGCTTAACGGCAACTTTATGATCGGCGGCCAAAAAAAATTCGGCTCCGATCTTTCTTTTGATGCCAATATAGGGAGCAATCGCGAAGACAACGTGACGAAGATCAGTGGTATCGGAGCCGTGCCGAATTCCTCCAACCGGGCGGCAGGGCCATTTCTGAATGCGGGAAACTACAGTGCCAACGACATCAGCACGCCCAATAAACCTTATAGCGCCTTCGACCAGCATTATCGGGTCAATTCCATTTATGCCAATGCCGACCTGGGGTATAAAAATTTCCTTTTTCTGAACCTGACTGCCCGCAATGACTGGTTCTCGACGCTCAACATCCATACCGATCACTACCTATATCCCTCCATCTCGGGCAGTTTCGTGTTTTCGGACGTCTGGCGTCTTCCGGCCTGGATAAACCTGGGTAAGCTGCATGCTTCGTGGGCGGCTGCTTCCAATGGCACTCAGCCCTACCAAAGCCTGCTGGGCTATGGGATAGAAAGCTATGGCATCAATGGCCAGCCGCTGGGCTATATCGCTACTTCCAACTCCCTGCCGGTAATCCCCAATCCCGACCTTCGACCGGTAAGCATACGGGAAGAAGAAGCCGGTCTTCGGATGCAATTCCTGAACGGCCGGGCGGGTTTCGACCTCACCGTTTATGACAAGCAAACGACCAATGATATTGTGAATGTAACGATCAGCTCTACCTCGGGCTATAACGAGGCCGTTCAGAATGTGGGAAAGATCCGTAACAAGGGTGTGGAGCTGCTGCTGGAAGGAACTCCGGTAAAAGCAAAGTATTTCAGCTGGAGGACCTCGTTGAACTATGCGATCAATAACAATAAGGTACTCTATATCGGCGGACCGCAAAGCATCGTCATCGGCGGCGCTTATCCACGCTGGGGAAGCGAGGTCAGCATCAGCAATGTCGTAGGCCTGCCTTATGGACAGATCATGGGCTATGCTTATAAGCGGGACGCCAGCCACAATAAGATCTTCAGCGATGGGGTATCCAACCCGGCCCCGGCGGGAGAGCCGGAACAAACGGGGCTAGTGCCGCTGGGCTCCACCGTTTACCGGCAGACGGGAGGGTTCACCAACGAATTCCACTATGGAGCTTTTACGCTGACGACCCTGATAGATTTTAAATTCGGCGCGAAGATCTACTCGGGCACCAACCTGCTGCTCTATTATTATGGCTTGCAGAAGACCACCCTACAGGGTAGGGAGGGGGGCTATTTAGGCAAAGGGGTACTGGATAACGGTCACCAAAATACGACCGTCGTTCCGGCGCAGCAATATTTTCAGGATATTTCCGCCGGCGGAACGGATCATATTGCGGAAGAATTCGTCTATGACGCCAGCTTTATTAAATGGCGGTCCGCTTCCGTGGGCTACACCGTTCCTGCCTCCCTGCTGAAAAAACATTTTGTCAAGGGGCTGAGCTTTTCCCTGGTAGGCAGGAATCTGGCTATCCTGATGAAACATACGCCCAATATCGATCCTGAATCCAGCATCAACAATACCAATGGCCAGGGACTCGAGTTGACCGGCTATCCAACTACGAGGAGCTGGGGGTTCAATATAAATTGTAAATTTTAACGGTATGCCGGTACGAACATTTATTTTCTGGCTTTGTGCTTTCGCCCTTCTGACCGGCTGCAGAAAGGGCTTCGTATCGCTTAACACCAACCCCGACCTTACTACCGCCGCCCAAATAAATTTCAACTATCTCTTCTCCAATGCCCAGCTCCAGACTTCGGGCAATACAGACGGCAACGGCTACGAGGACTGGCGCAATAATCTTATTTATTCCGGCTGCATGGTCCAGCATTTGTCGTCCACCCTTTCCTATTGGGATGGTGACAAATATCTCTATGATCCTTTGTATAATTCCGCTTACTGGGACGAGAACTATCCCAACGGCATCGCCAATATAGAGGAAGTGATCGCCCACACGAAAAACGATACCGCTCTTTTCAACTTCTACCAGATAGCCCGCATTTTCCGGGCCTTCATGTTCCAGCGGATAACGGATATGTATGGCGACTGTCCCTTTTCGCAGGCAGGACTCGGGGATATCTCCGGAACCTTGTATCCGCAATATGACCGTCAGCAGGATATCTATTCCGGAATACTGCAGGAGCTGGCTAATGCCGCCTCCAGTCTGGACAGCAGCCGGCCCAACACCGTTGGGTCCGCCGATCTGCTTTACGGCGGAAATACTGCCGCCTGGAAAAAATTCGCCTTCTCCGAAATGGCGCGGCTGGCCATGCGGATGTGCAAAGTGGCGCCTGACAGCGCCAGGATATGGGTCGGTCGGGCCGTTCAGGGAGGGGTCATGAGCGCATATACCGACAACGCGATCATCCAACACCAGGCTGTAACCGGAACTCCCGTTGTCAATGGTTCCGGGCTCATATTTCTGGGCAATGATCCCAACGGATACCGGCTTAGTGAGACCTTTGTCAATTATCTGCGCAATACCCTGGACCCACGGCTTTGTTTCCTGGGCACCGTCTGCTCCGATCCTACGAATCCCGGCGATACCGGTGATACTACGACTAACCGTCAGCTCGGGCAGCCCAATGGCTATGACCCGGCCAACAGCGGTACGGCCTATGACCTGGTGAAAGCCGGAAACTGGCCGGGCGATGCCAATAACTATTCGGTCGTCAACCGGTACACTTTTGCCAGGCTCGATGCACCGACTTTTTTCCTGACCGCCGGAGAGACGCAGCTGCTCCTGGCTGAAGCAGCGCAACGGGGCTGGGTAAGCGGCGATCCTTCTGCCTATTTTTCTACCGGCATAACGGCGGCGATGCAGCAGCTCACTCAGCAGGCCGGCGCAGGCCCCTCCGCCGGTGCCACTTCCGCGTGGCTTGCCGCCCATCCCTATAGTGGCACCCTGGAGCAGATCAATACCCAATACTGGATAGCGGCATTTATGGATGAAAATGAATGTTTTGCCAACTGGCGACGCAGCGGCTATCCCAGCCTGATACCCGTGAATTATCCCGGCAATGTCACCGGTAGTACGATACCCCGCCGGTTCACTTATCCGCAAACGGAAGCCTCCACCAACACAGCCAACTACAACGCTGCCGTCAGCCGGCTCCCCGGGGGTGATAAAATGAGCTCCCGCGTATGGTGGGACGCACCGTAAGACTATTTCAGTCATGATCATGCCTGGTTCAGCATTCGCTAAAACGTATTTGCAAAGAAACTTTCCTCCAGGACATTACAAGCTCTAAAGTTACGACACCTAGAAAAGAGGGAGCCTGCAACCCGGCTTCTCCTTACATTATTCTAATGCCACCAAACCAAGGGTAATTTTTAAAACCAAACGCTGCAACAAAAAATGAGAAATTCAAGACTTCGGGTGCTCGGCTATGTCCTGGGCATTCCTCTTTGCATCGTTGCCTCCTGCCCGCAGCATGCTTTCGCTGCCGACGGTAGCCGCAACAAATTTCATTTTCAAAAGCCTGTCGCCGGTCCCATCGCCGGTAAAGTCACGGACCCCTCCGGTCAGCCGCTGGCTGGGGTAACGATCATGGTGAAGGGAACACACAAGACCGTTACCAGTGACGTGAGCGGGGTATTTGTCATCAATGCAAACAAAGGAGATGTGCTGGTCATCTCTTCTGTAGGATTTGCCACGCAGCAGGTGACAGTAGGAGACGAAGCGACTGTCTCCGTTCATCTGGTTACATCGAATTCCGAGCTTTCTTCGGTGGTTGTAACCGCTCTCGGCATTAAGAAACAAGCCAGGGCGCTCGGTTACTCTACCACGGAAGTCGACGGCTCCAAGCTCACGGAGTCGCGTGAACAGAATCTGGGTAACGCGCTGACCGGACAGGTGGCCGGTGTGAATGTAGCCGGTACCGCAACGGGTCCTTCCGGCAGCAGCCGCGTCGTGATCCGGGGCAATGCCTCCATCTCCCAGAACGACCAGCCGCTTTATGTCATCGATGGTATTCCTTTTGACAATACCAACCAGGGGATGACCGGTCAATATGGCGGCGTCGACTATGGCGACGGGCTATCCACCGTCAATCCGGACGATATCGAGAGCATTCAGGTGCTGAAGGGCGTCGCGGCCTCTGCCCTCTATGGGTATCGCGGTGGTAATGGCGCGATCCTGATCACCACCAAATCGGGTTCCCGCTCCAAAGGCATCGGGCTTACCGTGAACAACAATACCACGCTCAGCAACGTAATAGACGATCGTGATTACCAATATCAGTATGGCCAGGGTCTCCAGGGTCTCAAGCCGGATAGCGCCGCCGCGGCGCAGGCTGCGGAATACTATAGCTGGGGCGCGCCCATCGACGGGTCGCAGGCCGTCAATTTCCTGGGCAACAGCGTCAAATATTCGGCTTATGGGAAAGACAATTTTAAAAATTTCTACAAGACCGGACCGGTGAGCCAGACCTCCGTCGCGCTGTCAGGATCCAACGACCAGGGTCATTTCCGGCTCGGCATCTCGGATCTGTACAACGGTACGCCGATCCCCAATTCGAATATGAAGCAGCAGGGTATCAACTTCAACAGCACCTACAATGTGATCCCTAAGCTTCAGGTCAATGTCACTGCCAACTACGTCTTCGAGCAGGTGAAGAACAGGGTGAGCTTCTCCGATGCCCCGGGCAATGTGGTCGCCTCTACGCTGTATCTGGCCAATACCACGGATATCCGGACGCTAAAGCCGGGAACTACGTCTACAGGGGCGGAACTGCTACCGGGAACGGACACCTACTTCAACAATCCCTATTTTGTCGCCGAGAAATTCCAGAACGC
>JAMFRX010000731.1 GCA_026224995.1 Puia dinghuensis | reverse complement strand
GGTGGGATTGGGGCGGGTCAGCTATATGGTGAAGTGAGTTGGTTAGTAGCCCGGGTTCTGGGTGAGCTGGGGGTTGGTTTGGGTTTCGCGGAAGGGAATGGCGTAGACGAGCTTATTAGCCGACACATTATAAGAGGTAGGCAGCAGGAAGCCGAAAGCCGCCTTCTGCAGCAGCCCGTAGGCTGTCATCACGGGTATTGCCTGGCTGGTGCGAACCAGGTCGAACCAGCGGTGGTTTTCGAAAGCCAGCTCTACCCTCCTTTCGTGGGCGATGACAGTACGCAGGGTTGTCTGGTCGGAGGCTGTCGACGGAGCGAGGCCGGCCCTTTGGCGTACCTGGTTGAGATAGGGCAGGGCCGCGCCTGGCTGTCCCTGTTCGTTAAGCGACTCCGCGAGCATCAGCAATAGATCCGCGTAGCGGTATACGGGCCAGTTGTCATCGGTATTGTATTCCAAAGGAGTATTGTAAGGCGGGTTGTATTGTTTCTTGATAAAGCGGTGGGTCAGGGAGGTCGTGAACCCCATGCCTTTTCCTGCGGTATCCTTGTTATTCAGGATGCTGACCACGCTGTCGGGCAGGAAATCAGTTTGCGCGTCCAGATGACCTTTGATCACGCCGATGCTGGCATCCAGACGGGTGTCGGCGGTATCGTAATTATTGACGATGTCCTGTGTCGGAATATTCCAGCTGCCTGCGGTATTGTTATAGTCCGCGGCAGGTCCCAGGATGGCGCCTGTGGAGGGGGTGGTAGGGATGAAATCGTAAATGAACTGACTGGCCTGGCCGTCGGTGCCGGACTTATACTGAACCTCGAAAATGGACTCCGTGCTGTTCTTGTTCGCGGTCTTGAACACGTCCGCGTAGTTTGGCAGGAGGGCATAGCCCATTTGGGTGACGGATTGAAACAGCGGGGTAGCCTTATCGTATTGCTGTAGGGTGAGATAGACCAGGCCGAGCTCCGTGGCCGCCATGCCTTTGGTGACGGCGCCGGACTGGGGAAAGGAGGCCGGCGGAGACAGCTTGGCTATCGCGTCTGTGAGGTCGCTGATGATCTGCGCATAGACGCTATCGGTAGTAGACCGGGGCAGGAAGGCATTTTGGGCGTCGGTGGTCTCGTGCAGGTATAGCGGCACCGGTCCGAAGAGGCGTACCAGCTCGAAGTAATAGTGGGCCCTGAGCGCTTCGGATTGACCGATGATCAGGTTCTTTGCCGAGTCGGTCATGCCGGTCGGCGGCGTTTTTATCTTATCCAGGATGATATTGGTGCGCTGGATGCCCTGGAAATCGGCTGTCCACATCGTCTCGATGGTGGTGTTGCTCGAGTTGTCGAGGAATTCCGCCAGCTGTTCGCTGCCGGAGCCGCCTCTGTCCTTTGCATTGTAGTCCAGGAACGTGTTGTCTGCGCGCATCTCCTCCAGATAAAAGGCTATATTGGCGGCGTCGCGGAGCGGCGTATAGGCGCCGACTACGGCCTCCTGGTATTCCGATACCGTGTTGTAGAAAGTTCCCTCATTAACTTGTCCTTCCGGGTAAAGGGTGACGAAGTTCTTGCTGCAGGAGGCTGTGGCCAGAGCGAGGGCGGCGAAGAGGATTCTATTTTTCATGGTGAATGCATTATGGGTCGCTGTAATGATCAAAAATTAACGTTGGCTCCGAGCAGGGCTACCCTGGGTATGGGGTAGGATCCGTTGTCCAGTCCCGCCTGGGTCTGGTTGTCCTTGGTATCGTTGACCTCGGGGTTCTGGCCGGGATATTTAGTGAACATAAAGGCGTTCTGCAAGCTGACATATACGCGGATGCCTTTGATATAGTGCAGCGTTTTCTTACCGAAGGTATAGCCGAGGGTGATGTTCTTAACGGCCAGGTAGTCGCCGCTGAAGACCCAGGTGCTGTTGACGAGGCGATACAGTTCCGTGGAACCGGAGCGGGTGCTGGGTACTTTTCCGTTCCCGGGGTCGGCCTCGGACCGCCAGCGGTACTGCATGCTTTTTTCGACGTTGAAGACGCCGTCCAGGTTATGGGTGTTCTGGAGATTGGTGTTCATGATCTTGTTGCCCACCTGTCCGGCGACGATGATGCCCAGGTCGAAATTCATAAAGGTGAAGCTATTGGTCATGCCAAAGATATACTTGGGGCTGGTCCTGCCGAGGAAGGTGCGGTCGTTGATGTCGATGGTATCGTCGCCGTTGACATCCTTCATCCGGGCGGAGCCCACCACGGAGGTAGAATATTTGGGATACTTGTCATAGTCCGCCTGGTTCATGTATACGCCCTGGAATACGAATCCATAGAGCTCACCGATGCGGTGGCCGACGGCCGTTCGGTTATAGTCGCTGTACATCTCCGTGCCACCGATAGGCGTATTGTTCACCAGGGAGATCACCCGGTTGTCGCCGAAGGAGATGTTGAAATCCGTGCTCCAGGTGAACTTACCTTTTATATTGTCGGTGCTGATCTGGATGTCGTGGCCCCAGATGTGGAAGACGCCTTCGTTGTACTGGATGGTTCCATAGCCGGAGGCGTAGGGGATGGGCAGAGGGGACAGCATACCCTGGGTACGTTTGGTGTAATAATCGTAGCTGATATTAACCCGGCCATGGACCAGGGTGAGGTCGGCGCCGAGATCCAGCTGTTTCGAATTTTCCCAGGTGAGGTTAGGATTACCCAATGTGGTGATCGACTCGCCCAGCGTGGTGCTGCCATTGAGGACGTAGTTGGTGGGGCTCAGTAGGGACGTCTGGGTATAATTGCCGATGTTGTAGTTGCCTGTGACGCCGTAGCTGCCCCGGAACTTCAGGAAGTTGAGCATGCCCCATTTTGGAAAGAACTTCTCTTCGCTGGCTACCCAGGCTGCGGAGACGGAAGGGAAGGTGCCGTACTTCTTATTCGTTCCGAAGCGGGAGCTGCCGTCATTGCGAATCGTTCCGGAGAGGTAGTAACGTTTCTTGAAATCGTAGTTAACCCGTGCCAGGGCCGAGGCTATTGTCCAGGAGGTGCTGTTGGAAGAGCCTGTAGTCGTCGTCGCGGCGGAAATCCAGGGCGTGGCGTCGGTAGCGAAGCCCGTACCGGTGATGGACCGAAGGCTTTCATATGATTTCTGGGTGGTATAGCCTGCCAGCAGGTTCAGGGAGTGGTTGCCGAAATGGGTATCGTAGGTGAGCAGGTTCTCGTTCGTCCAGCTATAGGTGTTGTTGGAGTTGTTGACGGCCTGGGAGGAGGCCGGCGGTTGGGGAGGAACGAGGCCGAAATCGCCGAATTGGGTTCCGTAATAGGCATTGTAGTCCTGGGTCAGGATATCGCCGTTGATGGTGGATTTGGCGTGGAGGCCGTGGATGATCTCCACATCGATATAGGCGTTGCCTAAAAACGAGAAATTCGTCTGGTCGTTGTCCATGATCTTTTCCTGCTGGAGGTAGTTGGGCAGGGCATACATGCCGAAAGAGGCGGTGCTGAGGTTGTATACGCCCTTGCTTGCATAAGGAGAGATGAGTGGCGAGCTCAGATCCGCACCGGCGACTACCTGTCGGTTGCCGTTGAGCGCCAGCGTCCCGCCGCGGGTATTGTGGTCGATCTGGTAGGCGGGCGCCAGGTTAAGGCCGAGCTTGATCCTTTCGATGGGCCGGTATTCGGTGTTGGTGCGGAAGGCGAAGCGTTTTGTGCCGGTATTGTAGAGGACGCCATCCTGATTGAAATAGTTGAGGGTCGTGCTGGAGGATACCTTCCCGGTGCCTACGGAGTAGTTGACGCTATAATTTTGCATGGGCGCCGTATGGATGAGGGTATTGTACCAGGAGGTTCCCTTTCCATACTGGTTGGGGTTGGCATAATCGGTGGGTATGGTGGCTGTGCCCGTTACCGGGTTTACCCAGCCTTCGTTTTGGATCTTGTCCTGGTAGAATCCCTGCATGAAGGCGGCGAACTGGTAACCGTTCATGAGATCGGGGCGGCCTCTTTGCGGGACGGTCTGCAGGCCGGTATAGACGTTGGCGGTGACGCTGCTCTTGTCGATCTTAGCCGTTTTGGTGGTAATTAGGATGACGCCGTTGGAGGCGCGGCTGCCGTAGAGTGAGGTTGCCGCGGCATCTTTGAGTACGCTATAGGATTCGATCTCGTCCGGGGCGATGAGGTTGATATCGCCCGTGCCGCCCGCGGCATCGCTATTCAGCGGCTGGCCATCGACGACGATCAGCGGCTGGTTACCGGAGGAGAGCGAGGCGGCGCCGCGGATGCGGAAGACGATATTGTTACCCGGGATGCCGCTGGTCTGCTGGATCTGCAAGCCGGCCACTTTACCCTGGAGTTTCTGGCCGAATTCCGTCGCGGGCACGTCCTGGATGGCGCTGGCGTCGACCTTGGAGACGGCGCCGGTGATATCGCGTTTGGCTTGCCGGCCATAGCTTACCGTCACCTGCTCGAGGACATTCTGGTCCCGTTGCAGGGTAAGCGCTATGCTGCGCTTACTGGTGACGTCCACTTCCGTAGTGATATAGCCCACATGGCTGATGGCCAGTGTCGCGCCTGGGGGAACGGCAATGACAAAGTGCCCGGCGCTGTCTGTGGAGACGATGCCTTTGCCGGAGCCTTTGACCTCGATGCTGGTGCCTGCGAGGTCGGCGGAGCCGCCGCCGAGCATGACATTCCCTGAGACGTGCAGGGAGTCGCTGGTAGTGTCCTTCGGGGTACCGGTAGTATCCTTCAGGGGGCGAGTAGTATCCTTCGGGGTATTGGTGGTGTCCTTAGCCGTTGGAGGTTTCAATGTGTCGCTGAGTGGGATTGGCCTTACCGGGATCGTGTCCCTGTGCGGCTGCTGGGCGGTCGTTTGCCCGGGGATTGCGGAAAAAATAAAGGACAGGGTCAGGCAGAGGAGCAATGTTGTCCCTTGACTTGTCCGCTTGAAGCGAGCCGATGTTGACATTATCATAAACAGCCATTTGTGTCGATAAGGATTGGTAATGCTAAACGGCTGAAAAGGAAGAGGGATAATTTCGGTTATGCAAATAGCTTGCCATGTCGAGTGGGGAATAAAAAAAGCCCGGCGGCCTGAGAAGGCCGCCGGGCTAGTGGGAATGGGTAGAATTATTTCCCAGCCTGCGCTATCACTTCTTTGTTAAGTCTTGTATACTCGTCGCTTTTCGCTTCGGTGGCTGCCTTGACGCCTTCCTGGGCCGTTGCAAGGGCGGCGGTTTTGTCTCCCTTTTTCAGCTGGACGCGGGCGACCCATAGTTTGGCGACCATGGGCGGCATGCCCGGTATCTTTTCCATCTGGTTGGCCCATTCCAGTGCCTGGGTCATATCCTTGTTGTTATTCCAATAGTAGATGACGGCATCGTAGTAGGGTTTCTTTTCGGTCTTCATGGCCGAGTCGATCCTGGCCATTACTTTAGAGTCGATATCGCAGGTCAGGTGCATGGTCAGGGCTGTGTTCTCCCAAAGCAGGTGCAGCTCACCGGTAGTCGGGTACATG
>JAMFRX010000730.1 GCA_026224995.1 Puia dinghuensis | reverse complement strand
TAAAGGAAGCCGGCTATATCGACGTCACGAAGTCTTTTAAGGATAACTATCCGCTGACCATCTGTAAGATCACACCGGAAGGGGTAAAGGCCTTTGAGGAATATGTGCGCGATCTGCAGTCTTATCTGAATGTAAAAAAATAATATACCTAGAAACCACTAATGTGAAAATTTGGCTTTTCTATAAATAGAATATTCCTACCTTAGTATACCGCCGAATGAATCGATTAAAGACGATCCCGGTGGCGCCCGTCTATCCATCTGCCTGTAACCACAGCAACAATTTTTTTACACTTCAAATCAATCGTCATGAGTAATTATCATTTCGAGACTTTGCAGCTGCATGCCGGTCAGCAGATCGACCCTACCACTAAAGCAAGGGCCGTACCGATCTATCAAACAACGTCCTATGGGTTTGACAATTCAGAACATGCGGCGAATCTATTTGGTCTCCGGGCATTCGGCAATATCTATACCCGGATCATGAATCCCACCACGGATGTATTCGAGCAGCGGATGGCTGCGCTGGAAGGCGGGGTGGCGGCGCTGGCGACAGGCTCGGGCCAGGCTGCGCAGTTCCTCGCATTGAACAATATCCTGCAGGCAGGAGACAACTTCGTGAGCACCACCTATCTGTACGGCGGCACCTACAATCAATTTAAAGTAGCTTTCAAGCGATTGGGGATCGACGTCCGATTTGCGGATGGTGACGATGTGGAGAGCTTTGTGCGGCATATCGACAAGAACACAAAAGCCATTTATCTCGAGACGATCGGTAACCCGCGGCTGAATATCCCCGATTTTCAAAAATTTGCAGACCTGGCGAGGGAGTACGATCTGCCGCTTATCGTAGACAATACGTTTGGGGCAGGGGGCTATCTCTTCCGGCCGATAGAGTGGGGCGCCAATGTTGTAGTGGAATCGGCCACTAAATGGATCGGAGGTCATGGTACGACCATCGGGGGTGTCATTATCGATGGCGGCAATTATAACTGGGGGAACGGCAAATTCCCACAATTTTCGGAGCCGTCCGAGGGCTATCACGGACTGAAATTCTGGGAGGTTTTCGGGACGGGCAATCCGCTAGGTCTGCCCAATGTTGCCTTTGCCATCCGCGCAAGAGTGGAAGGTCTGCGCGATTTTGGCGCTTCTCAAAGCCCTTTTAACGCCTTTCTTCTCCTGCAGGGGCTCGAAACGCTTTCGTTGCGCGTGCAGCGGCATGTCGACAACGCCCAGGTCCTGGCTGAATGGCTTGCGGCCCATCCCAATGTTGATTTTGTCGAATACCCGGGACTGAAGGACAATCCCTATCATGCGCTCGCGAAGAAATATCTCACCAACGGATTTGGCGGCATTCTCAATTTTGGCGTCAAGGGAGGGAAAGAAAGTGCCGGTCAATTCATCGACTCGCTCAAGTTGGCCAGCCACCTGGCCAATGTCGGCGACGCAAAAACGCTGGTGATCCATCCAGCCTCTACCACACACGAGCAGCTGAGCGAAGCCGAACAAATTGCTTCCGGCGTGCTGCCCAACCAGGTGAGAGTTAGTGTCGGTATCGAGCATATAGAGGATATCAAGGCGGATTTCGAACAGGCATTTGAAAAGGTGGCAAGCCACCGGTTGCAGACGGCGAAATAGTCATGACGCAGATATTTACTTTTTCCCATCCGTTGAAGCTCGATTCGGGAGCGGTATTGCCGGGGTATCACTTAGCTTATTCTGCGCTTGGCCGGTTAAACATCGCCGGCGACAATGTGGTTTGGATATTTCATGCGCTGACAGCCAACAGTGATCCTACAGAGTGGTGGTCCGGGCTAGTGGGCGAAGGCAAGCTATTCGATCCGGCTCAATACTTCATCGTGTGCGCAAATATGCCTGGCAGCTGTTATGGAAGCATCGGTCCATTGGATAACGACGCTAATTCCGGACAGGTGTTCTATCACGATTTTCCGGTATTTACCATCCGGGATATGGTCCGGGCTTACGGGCCCTTAAAAGAGTGGCTGGGTATACGCAAGATCCATATCGGCATCGGGGGCAGCATGGGTGGTCAGCAATTGTTGGAATGGGCTGTCGAAGAACCCGCCTTGTTCGATTATATTTTTCCCATTGCTACCAATGCCCGGCATTCGGCATGGGGCATTGCCTTCAATACGGCGCAGCGGATGGCCATCGAGGCAGATCCCAGCTGGAAAGAAAGGCAAGTGAAAGCTGGCATGGAAGGAATGCGGGCGGCACGCGCGATCGCGCTCTTATCCTACCGGAATTATGATACGTATAAAAAAATGCTTAACAAGGATGCGGATTCCTATCAACGTTATCAGGGGGAGAAGCTTGTTCGCCGGTTCAATGCCTTTAGCTATTACATCCTGAGTCTAAGCATGGATTCACACGATCTTTCAAGAGACAGGGGAAGCCTGGAAGCGGCGCTGCCGACCATAACGGCGAAGGCAATGGTCGTTGGTATCGAGTCCGATATTCTTTTCCCGCTGGTCGAACAGCAATTGCTGGCTGCCCTTATTTCCGGGGCGGTCTTTCATTCGATCTCGTCCTCTTACGGCCATGATGGGTTTCTCCTGGAATTCGAGCAGATCGAAAGGCTCGTTCGCGGATTTCTGGCTTTGCATAGCGTCAAATAAATAGGCCGGCCTATTTACCATAGGCCGGCCTCGATAGTCTATCGCTTAGCTCTTTGCCAGCTTCATCGTCAACCGCTCGTTGCTGTTGATGATCACTTCAAGATTATAGGTTCCCGGCTGCAGTTGGGAGGTCCCTTCGATATTATACATGTTGGAACCATTATCACCCATTGCCGTTTGCTTGATCAGCTCGCTGCCGTTGTCATCGGTCACGCGCATCACGACGAAGGATTTCTCTTTCAGCTGCACGTTGACCTGGATATCATTGACGCCGGGATCGGGCGTGACGCTCACCGCCTCAACGCTCTTGCTGCTATAGGACCTTACGATCATGACTTTGGAATAAGTAACCCGGTTGGCGCCGTCTATCTGACGCAGGCGGTAATAAAGGTCGTTCCTCCTTTCCTGCTCATGGATCTTGTCGCCAAAGGTATACTGACCGGCTGCGATAGCTTCTTCCAGCTTCACTTCGCCTACCTTCTTGTAGTAGACGCCGTCCAGACTCCTTTCGATCTCAAAGACCTTGCTATGGTTGTCGCTGGCCGTATTCCAGTTGATAGCCACTTCCTTCCTGCTGTAGAGGGCTTCAAAGCTTATCAGCGTGCTCTTGCTGGGAAAGCGGATAGTGGCCGTAGTGGTCATAGAGCAGAGCGCGGGCGAACCGTTGTCACATACTTTATAGCTGAACTGGGTGCTGTTGCCGGCGAAACCGTCTTTCGGCGTGAAAGCGAACTGACCGTCCTTCTGCAGTTCGACGCGGCCGTCGGGAGATTCCGTCAGGAGGTAGGTCGTCATCGTTTCGTGATTGGGGTCGTAGTCATTGCTCAGCACATTTCCGCTGGCAGTATGGGAAGCCGTTCCTGTGAATTTGTCGCGCAGGGCTACGGGCGCCACGTTGCAGGCAGACACGCCATAGTGGGGTGTGGCCCCGATGTTGAGCTGATCGATGGCGATCCGCTCGCTGCCGTCAATACCCTGGTAATTGATAAAAAGCTTGTATTGTCCGGCGAGGGACAATGCTTTGCTGTAAGTATAGGTGTGATTGGCGGTATTGCCGGTGAGCTCCACGCTGTCCAGCACGGATACGGGCCGCTCGTTGGCGTCGACGGCGATGACCTTGATCCACCGGCGGTCGGTCACCGCCTGGTTGAAGCTATACGTGAAAGAAAGCGGCGTGCTGACGCCGAGATCGAGCAGGGGAGTGTAGATACCCGTGCGTTCGGTAGCGCTGCCGCCGGTACCCGATACCATGGCGCCATCACCTTCTATATTGGGAGTCCAGCCGCCACGATTGACGTCGAAGTCAGAGAAGAACCAGCATTGACCCTGCAGATAACCCTTTACATCCGTCAGCTTCGTGCCGGGACGGGAATTAAAATTGAGCGAGATCGAGGGAGAAGTTTCAGCAAATAGTGGTTGAAAAACGAGCGCAGCAAATAAGACCGTTAACAAGTTCCGTTTCATCTTTGTAATTTTCAGAAGGTGAATGAATGATGGTAAACCCAGAGGTGATTCGTAGGAAGGAACTTTGGAACGACTGAAATAAGATGCTGGAGTTGTTTTTCGGGGAGATTGTAATTCGACGAGGCAAATCTTGCCTGTTATAGTTCAAAGATAGGCCGGAGTTTCTGTTTTTGCAAGCCTCGCCCGGAAAAAAAGCCGGAAATGCGGGAATCCGCCTCAAAACGATTGATAACCATCAATAATAATAGTTTATTAATCTCCAAACCCTTTCCACAAGCCGCCCAATTTTTAGTTTTGCCGGCATAAACAACCTTCCCGGTGCTTATTTATGAGAATGACGTCCTTCTGAGCTCTTCCCTTGCCAATGGGGAAGCGAAAGCCTTTGATACACTCTATCAAAAGTATAGCCAGCCCGTATATGCGAATATCCTGAAGCTGGTAAAAGAGCCTCAGGCGGCGGAGGATATCCTGCAGGACGTCTTTGGCGCCCTTTGGGTCAATCGCCTGGCCATCAGCCGCGAACGATCGGTGGCGGGCTGGCTCTTCGTGGTCAGCTACAACAAGTCGCTAAAGTTTTTGAATCGATCCATCCGGGAGAAGACCTCTTTTCTTCAGGCCCTTCCCGCGGAATTGGCGGATGATGCCGATCTCGCAACAGCGGAAACGGAGATCCAGCTCAGCATTATCGACGAAGCCATCGGACAGCTGCCCACCCAGAAGCGACTGGCCTTCACCCTTTGCAAGCTCGAAGGAAAGACGTATGAAGAGGCGGCCCGGATATTGGGCATTTCCGCGCACACCGTAAAAGAATATCTGCAGGTATCTTCCCGTTTCGTCAGAGCGTACTCGCTGGAAAAATATGCGCGGAACGCCCCGCTTTCCCTAAGCCTTCTGCTGGCATTTTTTTGTTCCTGAGCCGGCACATAATAATTCC
>JAMFRX010000729.1 GCA_026224995.1 Puia dinghuensis | reverse complement strand
TTCGGCCGCATCTTCCGCAACAACGCCCGTATGAGCGCGATGGGCATCACCCAGATCGCCGCCGTCATGGGCCCATGCGTAGCCGGTGGCGCCTACCTCCCGATCATGAGCGACGAAACCCTCATGGTCCAGGGCAATGGCTCCATCTTCCTGGCCGGCCCCTACCTGGTAAAGGCCGCCATCGGCGAAGATATCGACGCGGAAACCCTGGGCGGCGCCATCACCCATACCGAGCTCTCAGGCATCGCCGACTATAAATTCGACACCGAGCAGGAATGCCTCGACCAGGTAAAGAAGATCATGTCCCGGCTGGGACACCTCACGGGCATGGGCATCTTCGACCGTACGGCGCCGGTAGCGCCGCGCTTTCCGGCCGAAGACCTCTATGGCATCCTTCCCGCCGACGGTACCAGGCCTTATGATATGGTCGATATCATCGCCCGGATAGTAGACGATTCTGCCTTCGAACAGTTCAAGGAAGACTATGGAAAGACCATCCTCTGCGGCTATGCCCGCATCGAAGGCTGGGCCGTAGGCATCGTCGCCAACCAGCGCAAAGTCGTCAAAAACAAAAAGGGCGAGATGCAATTGGGCGGCGTCATCTACAACGACAGCGCAGACAAGGCGGCACGTTTCATCATGAACTGCAACCAGAAGAAGATACCCCTCGTCTTCCTGCAGGACGTCACCGGCTTCATGGTAGGCTCCCGCAGCGAACATGCCGGCATCATCAAAGACGGCGCCAAAATGGTCAATGCCGTCGCCAATAGCGTCGTTCCCAAGATCACCATCATCATCGGCAACTCTTATGGCGCAGGCAACTATGCCATGTGCGGCAAAGCCTATGACCCCCGTTTCATCTATGCATGGCCGACGGCCCGCATAGCCGTCATGGGCGGCGAACAGGCCGCCAAAACGCTCCTGCAGATACAGGTAGCCGCCCGCAAGGCCAAGGGTCAGGAGGTCGACCCCGCCGAAGAGAAAAAGCTGCTGGATGAGATCAAAGCCCGCTACGATCAGCAGACCTCTCCTTATTACGCAGCAGCACGTTTATGGGTGGACGCCATCATCGACCCTATAGACACCCGCCGCGTCATCGCCGAAGGGCTGCACGCCGCCGCCCACAATCGCGAGCTGCCGGACTTCAAGATGGGGGTCATCCAGGTGTAACCGGCGCCCGCCATCCGATCTTAAGCAACTACTCCAACGCGCCCCTCTGCCATCCGTCCCTTGCTCCTCTTTTGTATATTTGCCCCATGACCAATCAACTGACCATGTACACCGACGGCGCAGCCCGTGGCAACCCCGGCCCGGGCGGCTATGGAACCATTCTATTCTGGGGTGACGTTCGAAAGGAGCTGTCCGGCGGCTACAGGCACACCACTAACAACCGGATGGAGCTCATGGCCGTCATCGCCGGCCTCGAAGCTCTAAAAAAAGACGGACTGAAGATCACCATCTATTCAGATAGCCAGTATGTCGTCAAGGCAGTAGAGCAAGGCTGGCTCAAGAACTGGATCGCCACGGATTTCAAAGGCGGCAAGAAGAACAAAGATCTCTGGACCCACTTTTATGAGCTCTCGAAAAAAAATACCCTCCGCTTTGTTTGGGTGCGCGGTCATGCCGACAATGAACACAACAACCGTTGCGACGAGCTGGCTACAGCTGCCGCCGATGGCGCCAATCTAGATGTGGATATCTTTTTCGAAAACGAGTCCAAACGCTGAATAATTTTGCATAAACAAACAAAAATGGAGGGCAAGATCATGAAGTGGATACGAGTTTTTCAAATTTTGAAGGCCAAAATGGGCGAGGAAGATGCAGAAGCATTGGTAACGTGTGTGGACACCACCCTTAAGAATGATCGAAAAGATTTGCTTGAGGCCATCAGGACCACATTTGCTTCAAAGGAAGACCTGGCAAACGTAAAAGGCGAACTATCGGTGAAGATCGCTGACGTCAAGTCCGATGTCATCCGCTGGATGTTTGCTTTTTTCGCCGCTATGCTCATCGCCATCCTCGGCCTTTATTTCAAAAAGTAATCAAGCCGCCGCGTGAAAATTGCAGCGGCTTCTTCTTATAACGCCCCCGGCGGCACCGACGCCCGGTACACCACCGCATCCTCCTGCGCCTTGAGCTCAAACTTCGCCTGGTGAAAAGCCACGAACGCCTCCCCCACCTTCCGGCCAAAAGGCTGAGCTTCCAGCTCGATGACACCTATCTTCCCCTCAAGCACGATAAAGACCTCTATGGAATGCGCTCGTATCGTCACCGATTCGCCCTGCAGCAGGCTCAGCTTGCTGAGCTCGAAGTCCGGCGCAGGCGTATGGAATACCGCAATGCGTCCAGGACCATAGTCCTCCGCAATAATACGCGGATGCGTCGCTTCGAACCGCACATGCTTCAGCAGCTCGGCCACATCCACATGCTTCGGCGTCAGGCCGCCCCGCAGCACGTTGTCGGAATTGGCCATGATCTCTACATTCTGCCCTTCGAGATAAGCATGTGGCAGACCCGCATCCTGGAAGATCGATTCACCGGGATGCAGGTTCAGCAGGTTGAAGAAATAGATGGAAAAGATACCCCGGTCCAGCTTACCCGGCTCATTATACGTCAGCGCGGCCCGCGCGGCCCAGAAATCTTCTTCATTTTTCTTGAGCTCGCCGCTCCGATACAACGGCACGATCCTGTCGAGCAAAGGCTGCAGAACACTGTTTACCTTGGACTGAGGCATTTCCATTACCACACGATATAGCTCCTGGTAACCCTGCCGATCGAACACAGCAGCCAAAAAGTTAAGCTCAGGAACCGTCCCCAGGATCCGGGCAAGATCTTCTTCCGGCTTGAATCCATGCAGCAGCCAAAATTCACTGAGGGCCAGCATCAGCTCGGGCTTATGGTTGTCATCCTTATAATTTCTGTTCGCGGCGTTCAACGCTGTCCCTTTCTTGTTCTCTGCGGCAAATTCCTGCTCCGCATTCCGCTTGGTGGGATGCACCTGAATGGACAGCATCTCTTTCACGTCCAGTATCTTCAGCAGGTAAGGCAGCCTGCCAAAGCGGCCTGCCGTATACGACCCAAGCGTTCCCTCCGGATGCTGCCGGACATATTCGTTCAATAGAAGCCCCGGACCATCACTGGTCTCCAGCACGGCAGGAGCATTGTCATGCGCCCCAAGCCAGTATTCGGCAAAAGGTTGTTGGTCGGGGTTGGCGACGGATAACAGCTTTGGGATATAAGAAGAGCCGCCCCAGGCGTAATGCTGCACCTTCCCCTGTAGTTTAAAAACTTTCTGATCTTTTTTCATGTTGTATAGGTGGTCCGCTTTGCAACGTAAGCAAAGTAAACAAAAAACCAGCACAATGCCTCGCCATATAGAATTCGGAAAAACAGGCGAAAACCTGGCCGCCATCTGGCTGGCCGACAAGGGGTTCTCCATCCTCTGCCGCAACTGGCGCCATGGCCGTTACGAAGTGGATATCATCGCCGGCCGTTCGGCCATTCTGCATATCGTTGAAGTGAAAACCCGCCGGTCATCGGCCTATGGTCATCCGGAACAAAGCGTAAGCCGTAAAAAGCTGGAGCATATGATGCAGGGAGCAGCGGGCTGGCTGCACCAGTGGCCTGGATATCACCGGGTACAATACGATGTGCTCGCCATCACCCAGGACAAAGATACGCCGGCCGAATATGTTCTCTTCGAAGATGTTTATCTGTGAGGTTAACCGCCGTTGAATTTCTCCATCACCGTCATCACCAGCCGGTAAGTGGCAGGACAATATTCAATGTTCTGCTTGTACATGTGCATATAATCCGCATTCATCTTCTTGGTATTGTGATGCGGAAAGCCGGCACAATCGCGGGGCCTGACGGCATAGATATCGCACATATTGGTTTTGAGATCCAGGAACTGGCAGGGCTGCTTCACATTCATCCAGTCTCCTGTCTTATCCTTATACAGCCATTTTTCCTTGAAAGCCGCCTCCGACATCCCCAGATGACTCGATATCCGGCGGAGATCTTCCTTCGTATAGGTAGGCGACATCGTCTTGCAGCAGTTGGCGCAATCCAGGCAGTCCGTACGCTGCCACACCTGCTTGTCCGCTTCGACCCTGAACTCCTGGAGTCCTTTGGGAGCCTTCTTTTCCAGTAGTGTCAGGAAGCTTTTCATCCGCCGCCTGTTACCGAGAACAAGCTTTCTGAAAATACGCAGATTCACTGTCGCCATATGTAAGCTTTGCTTTATT
>JAMFRX010000728.1 GCA_026224995.1 Puia dinghuensis | reverse complement strand
TGATGATGATGCCGGCGGCGGCGCCGGGTCCTGGGGGCCGAAACTGGATGCCGGCCTCAACGAAGTCCAATGGGACAGTCCCGTCGATCCGGTAACCGGCGCCCGTACACCTACGCCCTGGGTCTCCCGGGGTAAGAACAACCTGCACAATTATGTCCGGCCGGCCTTCCTTACTACCGACAACCTCAGCCTGTCCCGCAATTTCGACAATGGCAGCATCCGGCTGTCCCTGGGTCAGAATTATCAGAAAGGACAGGTACCCAACAGCCAGCTTAATATCAACGACTTTTCTGTTGCCGGTACCTTTAACCTCACCTCCCGGCTAAAAGCGGATTTTTCTCTCAACTACAGCCACTCCTATACCAACGACTACCCTTTCGGCGGAGAAGCCGCCAATGATTTTCGAAAGAACCTGATCTATACCATCGCCATCTGGGAAGGGATCGATACAGATATCCGCCAGTTCAGAAATTACTGGCAGCCCGGACAGGTGGGGCTGCAGCAGCTCTGGTACAACCAGATCGAATACAACAACCCCTGGTTCATCGCCTATGAATACAAGCGCAGCCTCAACAAGAGCACAACCTTCGGCAACTATTCCCTCAGCTATGATATCGCACCGGGTCTGAACCTCACTGCCCGTGCCGGGGTTAATAATATCGCCCGGTTCCAGGACCTGAAAGTTCCAAAGAGCTTTCGCGAATATTCCAATGCACCCTTTTCCTTTGGCGTAAACGGGGGTTACCAGACGGAAAACGAGAATACCTTCGATATCAATGCGGATGTCCTGCTGTCTTACAACCATCGCTTTGGCAGCAACTTCTCCCTGAATGCCCTGGCGGGATCCAATATCCGTTACTACTCCGACCGGGAGCAGGGGCTGAAGGCCGATGGGCTCAGCGTGCCCGGGGTATACAATTTTGCCAATGCCAGCAATCCCCTGATCGTGCCCACGGCCAATATCAATCAGGATCCGATGAATGTGAACTATAACCAGCGGGAGCAGGTCAACAGCTGGTATGCGGCCTATACTCTGGGGTATAAGAGCTGGCTCTACTGGAATGCAACGGGAAGGATCGATCGCTCCTCCACGCTGCCGATCGCCAACGATACCTATTTCTATCCTTCTACCTCGCTGGGCTTTATTCTATCTGATGTCGTGAAATTGCCGGAAGTGATCTCTTTCGCCAAGCTCCGGGCTTCGGTGGCGCAGGTGGCCACCGATCTGGGGATCTATGCCATCGACCAGACCTATGTGCCGGGTCAGACCTGGAATGGCAGCACTACCGTCGTACAGCCTTCGACGCTTACCAACGCCAATATCAAACCCCAGATCACCACCACCCAGGAATATGGCGCGGACCTCCGGTTCTTCAGGAACCGCCTGAACCTGGACCTCACCTATTTCAGGAGCCTGGATGAGAACACCATCATTAACCTGCCCGTATCCGCAGCGGCCGGCTATACCACCCGCCTGGAAAATGCCAATCACTACCTGCGCAGCGGCGGCGAGATCAGCGTCTCCGGCAATATCATCCAGAACAGGAGCTTCAGCTGGTTCGCCCTCGTGAACTGGAGTACGTATAAGAAGATCATCAAGGAGCTGGACCCGACCTTGCATGGTAACTACAACGGCCTGACGGTGGGCCAGAGCGTCAACAAGATATTAGCCCAGGGAAATGAACATGCTCCCGACGGCTCTCTTGTGATCGCCTCCAATGGGCTACCCATCACCGCACCGACCTTGCAGGCTTTCGGTGACTCCACTCCGTTATGGACCGCGGGCATCACCAACCGCTTTACATACAAACAGTTTGCGCTCCAGATAGATGTCGATGGACGGTATGGCGGTACGATCTTCAACCTGACCCGCTCGAAGACGATCAATGCGGGCACCAACCCGGTGACGGATAACACCTATCAACGGGATATGTACAATGCGGGGAAGAATAGCATCGTCGTCCCGGGAGAACAGCTTGTTACCAGCAGCGGGCAGAACGCTTACGTAAAGAATACGACGATGGTCAACTGGCAGCAATACTGGGGTGTGCTGGGCGGTAACCCCTATATGTATAAGGATGCTTCGTTCGTTAAGCTGCGGGAGGTGTCGCTGACCTATACCTATACACCCAGGACGCCGTCGGCATTCTTCAAGGCCGCCAATATCTCGCTCGTGGGAAGGAACCTGCTGCTCTTTTCTCACCTGGACGGCGCCGACCCGGACCCGGGATATGACAATCTGCAAACACCAGCTTCCCGCACGGTCGGCCTCAACCTCAACGTTAAATTCTAACTGCCAAACACGCAATTACCATGAAAAAGATACGCCTGTTCACCATCATATGCAGCCTGCTGGTACTTTTCTCCTGCAGCAAGGCTCATTTCCAGGAGCTGAACGTCAACCCGGATCAGTCCGCGACCGCTCCGCCTTACCTGCTGCTGCCCAATATCGCGGTAAGCTCTTTCACCCTGATCAATCCCCCGGACCCCGGCGGCGCCTCCCTGCGCTGCCATCAAACCGGGAATGCTCAGCAACCCTATGTCGAACAGTTCTGGAACTGGCTCCAGGGGGACTATAGCACGTACACAATCCTGCTGCAGGTGCACCAGATGAAGCTGGAAGCCGCTAATGCCCAGGAACCTGAATACGACGGTGTCGCCAAATTCTTCGACGCGTACAACTTCTACAAGACGACCATGCTGTTTGGCGATATCCCCTTCTCGCAGGCAGAGCAAGCTGCAACAGGGGCTTATAACCCGGCCTACGACGCACAGAAATCCGTGTTCCTGGGCATACTCAACGAGCTGGATAGCGCCAATACGGAGCTGATCCCTTTCTCCAATGGCCAGAGCCCCCTTACCGGCGACATCATCTATGGGAGCAGCAGCAACGATGTCCTGCAATGGCGGAAGCTCATCAACTCTTTCACCATCCGCGTGTTGATCACCCTGTCTAATAAGACGGCCGACCCGGATCTACAGGTCATATCCCGGTTCCAGAAGATCTATAACGACCCATCTACGTATCCCCTGTTCCAGAGCAATGCCGACGACGGGGAGCTTACCTATTCCAATCAGAACGGCAATATCTATCCGCTCTACAAGAATACCGAGGTGACCCGGTTGTACCCTGACTCCGCCTTCTGCACCTGGCTTACCACCAACAAGGACCCGCGGATCATCGCTTATTTCTCCCAGACAGCCAATTCGATAGCCGCCGGCAAGCTACCCACTGACTTTTCCTCTTACAAAGGGATCGACGCCAGCATCGTCACCACCACCGCCGCCGATATCTTTACCGAGACTGGTGACTGCTCGGGACTGAATATCCGCTATACGGCTAACCCTGCGCCCGAGCCGCATGTTGCCGTGGGCTATCCAGAGCTCCAGTTCAACCTCGCCGAAGCGGCGTGGCGCGGATGGATCACGGCCAGCGCCGAAACCTTTTACAAGAACGGCATCCAGGCATCGCTCTCCTTCTACGAACCGTATGAGAACCTTCCCGCCGGTACCTATCAGACGGCATCGTATTTCCCGACCTATTATGCCAACCCGGTGGTGGCTTATAATTCCGCTACGGCGCTGCAGCAGATCATCTACCAAAAGTATATCGCCTTCTTCTACAACTCTTTTGAAGAGCCGTATTTCAACATGCGCCGGACAGGACTTCCCGTCGTCACGGTGAATGGTGGCGGTATGCAGAACAATGGCAAGCTGCCCCTGCGGTTCATGTATCCCATTTCGGAGACCCAGACGAATGCTGCCGCCCTCAACGCGGCTATTCAAAGCCAGTTCGGCGCCACAGGTGATAATATCAACGCTATTATGTGGCTGTTACAATAAAAAAATATGAACTATAAGCAATCGCTTCTGTTATTGTTTGCCGGTCTGGCAATTGGGATCGCGACGCATGCACAGACAAGAAAGACGGAAAACCTGATAATCGTTGGCTGGGATGGTGTCCGTTGGCAGGAGATCTTTACGGGTGTGGACTCGTCGATCATGAATGACCGGGCTTATACAAAAAGGTCCTCTGCTATGCGGGCCGAGTTCTGGGATAACGACCCGGCTGTCCGCCGGAAAAAGTTATTGCCATTTTTCTGGGGCACACTCAGCCAGCAGGGACAGCTCTATGGCAACCGCGCTCTTGGCAACAAGGTAGATGTCGCCAATCGCTTTCATGTCACCCTGCCTGGTTTTACGGAGACGCTTATCGGGTTTGCGGATTCCACGATGAATGGCAATGTGTCCGTCCCGGAAAAAAATACCAATGTCCTGGAATTTATCAACAACCAACCGGCCTATAAGGGAAAGGTGGCGGTATTCGCCACTTCCAAGCTCTATGATAATATCCTCAACGTAAAACGCAGCGGGCTGATGATCAACTGCGACTCCGAAGAAGTGGCGCGACCCGGGGCGGCGTTCAGCTTGCTGAACGAAGAGCAGCGGCTGTCCCCACAGCTCTTTGGAGAGCGGCTTGACCTGGTCACGTATTTCCAGGCAAAGGAGTATCTCAAAGAATACAGCCCCCGGGTGATGTACATCAACTTCAGCGAAACGGACAATTATGGACATGCGGGTAGCTATGACTGGTATATCAGCACGCTGCATGGACAGGAGAGGCTTATCGCCGACCTTTGGAATTATATCCAGAGCATTCCCCAATACAAGGATAAAACGACCCTCCTGATCTCCAATGACCATGGCCGGGGAGGGACAAAAGACCATTGGACGCAGCACGGCCCGCAACCCGCGGAATCCAAAGAGATCTTTGTCCTGGCCATAGGCCCCGACATGCCTGCCGTGGGAGAAATGGGCAACGATCAGCAGCTCTACCAGGGCCAGATCGCGGCCACGCTGGCCAAATTCCTGGGCCTCGACTATGTAGCCGAGCATCCCGTCATGCCTGTTATTAATACGCTATTTAAAAAGTAAGCACTATGAGATCGATTTTGTTGATTGTTGGCCTCGCGCTAGGCGTCGCCACTTTACATGCCCAGAAAAGAAAGACCGAAAACATCCTGCTCGTCGGCTGGGACGGGGTTCGCTGGGAGGAAGTATTTACTGGTGTCGACTCCGCCCTGATGACCGATCCCGCCTTTACCAAACGATCCGGCGGGATGAGAAGCCAGTTTTGGAACGATACGGTAGCGGTGCGGAGAGAAAAGCTCTTTCCTTTTTTCTGGAGCGTGATGGCGCGCGATGGCCAGCTCTATGGGAACAGGACTATCGGCAACAAGGTGGACGTCTCCAACCCGTATAACCTTACCGGTCCCGGTTTCACCGAGACGCTGGTAGGCTTTGCCGATCCCGCTATCAGCGGCAATAACAAGGTGCTTAACAACAGCACCAATGTGCTGGAGTTTATCAACAAGCAGGAGGGATACAAGGGTCAGGTAGCCGTATTCGCCATGTCGAACCTCTTCGATTACATTCTGAATAAGCCGCGCACCGGCCTGATGATCAGCTGCGACACGGACAGGGTCGATCGGCCGGAGCCGGAATTTCGGCTGCTGAACGAGATGCAGGAACTGGGGCCCAGGCCTTTTGGGGAGCGTCCCGACCTGGTGACCTATTTTCAGGCTAAGGAGTATCTTACGCTGGTACACCCCCGGGTGATGTACCTTGAAATGGGGGAGACGGACGACTATGCACATGCCGGGAGCTATGACTTTTATGTCAGCACGCTTCATTCGCAGGAGGCCATGATCGCGTCCCTGTGGAATTATATCCAATCCATCCCGCAGTATAAGGATAAGACTACGCTGCTGATCGCCTGTGATCATGGCCGGGGCGGTCAGATCAAAAGCCAATGGACCGGGCATGGTCCGCAGATCAAGGATTCCAAGGATATTTTTATCCTGGCCATGGGGCCGGATATGCCTGCGCTTGGGGAGGTTGGAACAGACACGCAGCTCTACCAGGGCCAGATGGCTGCTACTTTTGCCCAGTTCCTGGGTCTGCACTATGTTGCAGAGCACCCGGTGCTGCCAGTGATAACGACGATGTTTAAAAAGTAAGGTCGCGCCGGGTAGAACGTCCCGATTCATCGATCTTCTCATCCGCTGCATTCCCAAGGACAACCGCCCCCATCTTCTTCAGAGGATTCTGGCGGTTTTCTTCGTATTCCTGCCTGTTGCGGAGGATATCCAAAGCGGTATAGATGGAAGCGATGAAGGAAGTATTATCGGCCTTGTTCTTGCCTGCGATGTCGAAGGCCGTGCCGTGGTCGGGCGAGGTCCTTACGGCCGACAGCCCTGCCGTGAAGTTCACCCCTTCCCCGCTGGCCAGGGATTTGAAGGGGATGAGCCCCTGGTCGTGGTACATGGCCAGGACGGCGTCGAAACGGTTATGGTAGCCACGGGCAAAGAACGCGTCGGCGCTGTAAGGCCCGAATACCAGCATCTGATGCTTGGCATCCTTGATAGCCGGCTTGATGATCTCTTCTTCTTCCTTGCCTATGAGGCCCTCATCACCCGCATGCGGGTTCAGCCCTAAGACGGCTATCTTCGGCTTGTCGATACCAAAATCCCGCATGAGGCTGTCCCGGAGGATATTGAGCTTGGAGAGGATGGCTTCGCGGGTGATAGACTGGGCGATGTCCTTTACCGGTACGTGTTCCGTGACCAGGCCTACCCGGAAATTGTCCGACACCATGAGCATCAGCGCGTCATTGGCGTTGAAGGCCTGCTTTAGGTAGGGGGTATGGCCGGTAAAATCGAAGGCCGGGGATTGCGTATTCTTTTTATGGATAGGCGCCGTCACCAAAGCCTGGATCTTCTTATCCCGAAGGGCTTCCACTGCCGCGGTGAGGGATTTGACGGCATAGTTCCCGCCGATATCCGTGAGCTGACCGGGTACGACGGCGATCTCTTCCTCCCAGCAGTTGAGGATATTCACCTGTTTAGGGGTGATCCGGGTGAGATCCTTGGCGTTCTGATAGTTGAAAGGCGTCTCGGGGCTGAATTTCTTATAGAAGTTGATCAGCTTGTTAGAGGCGAATATCAGGGGCGTGCAAAACTCCAGCAGGCGTGGGTCCGAAAAAGTCTTGATTATCAGCTCTGTCCCTATTCCATTGACATCTCCAACGGAGACGCCTATCACTGGTTTTTGCTGTTGATTGCTCATATCCTGGTATTTAGAGGGGTTAAATATACGATTTATTGCGCAGTCGGGCCAGGCTGCGTAACTTCGCACCCCTATATGTATACCCTGAAGAAATCTCTTGGCCAGCATTTCCTCCGCGACGCCAACATCTCCAACAAGATTGTGGCGGCTGTTTGTGAGCACCCGTTCAAACAGCTGCTGGAAGTAGGACCCGGTGCAGGTGCGCTCACGGGCCTTCTCCTGGGGATCGAAGGCATCGACTTCCGGGCCGTGGAGCTCGATGAAGAAAAGATCCGCTTCCTGGAGCAGACCTGGCCGGCGTTGAAGGGAAAGATCATCCATGACAGCATCCTCGACATCGAAAAGCCGTTTGGGGGAAGATTCACCGTCATCGGCAACTTCCCCTATAACATCTCTTCCCAGATCCTCTTCAAGATGCTGGATTGGAAGGAGGAGCTGGAAACGATGGTCGGCATGTTCCAGAAAGAAGTGGCGCAACGAGTGGCGGCGAAGGAGGGGAGCAAGACCTATGGCGTCATCAGCGTGCTGATCCAGGCCTTCTTTACAGTGGAGTATTTATTCGAGGTGAATGAGCAATGCTTCAACCCGCCGCCTAAGGTCAAGAGCGCGGTCATTCGGATAACCCCGCGGCCGGCGCCTGAATTCAAGGATGAGAGGCGCTTTTTCCTGCTGGTGAAGACGGCATTCAACCAACGACGAAAGACCCTGCGCAATGCCGTGCGCGCGCTTTTCGAACCAGCGGCCCTTGAGGACCCTATCTTCAACAAACGGGCGGAACAATTGGCCATCGGAGATTTCGCCCGGCTCACCTGGCAGATGCGCTAACGATAAACACAACAAATGATGAAAAAAGCTATTGTCACCGCAAAAGTTCATGAATACCTGATCCAAACCCTAAAGGAAAAAGGCTATACCGTTCAATATGCTCCGCAGATCAGCTATGAGGAATTGCTCGCTTCCGTGGCGGACACGGAGGGTCTTATTGTAACTACCCGGCTGAAGATCGACCGTGCCATCATCGACAAGGCGCCGGGGCTCAAATGGATCGGCCGTCTCGGCAGCGGCATGGAGCTTATCGATACCGACTATGCCGAAGCCAGGGGTATCCGCTGTGCCAGCAGCCCCGAAGGGAACCGCAATGCCGTGGGCGAACATGTGCTGGGCATGCTCCTTGCATTAATGAATAAGCTGGTAACCAGCGCGCAGGAGATAAAGGAGGGGAAATGGATCCGCGAAGCCAACCGGGGCACGGAGCTCAGCGGCCTAACGGTAGGCATCGTCGGCTATGGCAACGCCGGCGGCGCTTTCGCCCGGCTTCTTTCGCCTTTTGGTGTCACGATCCTGGCCTATGACAAATACAAGTTCGACTTTGCCAAAGGCAATATCCGGGAAGCCTCGCTGGAACAGCTGGCCCGCTATGCCGATGTCATAAGCTTTCATGTTCCGCTTACCGACGAGACCCGCCACATGGCGGATGATGCCTTTTTTTCCTCCCTGCAGCGAAAACCCTGGTTCATCAATGCCTCAAGGGGGAAGGTCCATGATACGGCCGCTTTGGTCCGGGCTTTGGAAGCCGGGAAAATAGCGGGGGCGGCCCTGGATGTCCTGGAAAACGAAAAGCTGGAGACCTATACCCCCGAACAGCGGCAACAGCTGGAAGCGCTGCTGGCCCGCCCGGATGTCCTGATCACCCCCCACATTGCCGGCTACACGCACGAAGCTTTTTTAAAGATGGCCCAAGTGGTCCTGGAAAAACTGGGGATTTAGGCCATTTTCACTATTTTTGCAAGATCGCGCTACGGGTCCATTGGGTAATTGCCATGCACCCGTAACACATTAAAATAGTGCAATGCCTTGGATCGTCTCCAGGGCGTTGTATTTTTTTTCTCTCTAAACTAAAGGAGGAGCCCATGAGTGGATTCACTTACTTCACGAAAGATGTTCTTGAGCAGCTGAAATCCGAGCTGCAGAAGCTAAAGACAGTCGAAAGGCAGGCCGCGTCTAAGGCCATTGCGGAAGCCAGGGAAAAAGGCGACCTGCGGGAAAATGCCGAATACGATGCTGCCAAAGAGGCCCAGGGCCTGCTGGAAGCTAAGATACAAAGGCTGGAGAGCGATCTGGCCAATGCCCGGGTGATGGACCAGGGCGCCATCGACACCAGCAAGGTGTCCATACTCACCAAAGTCACCGTGACCAATCTCACGAATAAAAAACAGATGACCTATTATCTGGTCTCGGAGAAAGAAGCCGACCTCAAGGTGGGGAAGATCTCCGTTACCTCACCTATAGGCAAGGGACTGCTTGGTAAACAAGTGGGGGAAGTCGCCGACGTCACCGTCCCCGCCGGCAGCCTTAAGTTCAAAATTGAAAACATTACGGCGTGACCATTTTTTCCAAGATCATCGCCGGGGAGATCCCTTCTTATAAGATCGCCGAAGATGATCTGTTCTTCGCTTTCCTGGATATCTTTCCCTTACGGGAAGGGCATACCCTGATCGTACCTAAGGTGGAGGTCGACAAGCTCTTTGATCTTTCGGCGGACTACCTGGGTGGGATGCTGCTGTTCGCACAGCCTATTGCCAGGGCGATCGAGAGCGCTTTCGACTGCAATCGCTGCGGCGTCTCCGTGGTCGGTCTGGAAGTGCCGCATGCCCATCTGCACCTTGTGCCTATCGACGACGCCGACGATCTCAACTTTACCCGGCCCAAGCTTAAGCTTGGGCCTGAAGCCTTAAAGGCCGCACAGGAAAGGATACTCCACCACCTCCCCACCTCAAAATAATGGCGATAGCACTATTTCAACCGGCCGACCAGATAAAGGCCCTGCAGGAACAGAAGCTGCAAGAACTATTGGAATATGTTGCCCGGCATTCGCGTTTTTACCAGGACCTGTTTACGCAGCATCGTATCGATATCCGGTCCATCCGCACACTGGAGGACCTGACTCGCATCCCCACTACCGGCAAGGCAGACCTGCAGACGCGTAATCAGGATTTCTTATGTGTGGAGAAGAGCAGGATCGCGGAATATACCGCTACCTCCGGGACCCTGGGCAGTCCTGTGACCATCGCCCTGACGGAGAAAGACCTGGACCGCCTAGCCTACAATGAATACAGCTCTTTTGTATGTGCCGACGGCTCACCCGACGATATCTACCAGCTGATGCTCACCCTGGACCGGCAATTCATGGCCGGGATAGCGTATTACTCGGGGTTGCGAAAGCTTGGCGCGGGCATCATCCGTGTGGGTCCGGGCGTTCCCGCCTTACAATGGGAGACTATCCAGCGCCTGAAGCCGACGGTTCTCGTAGCCGTCCCCAGCTTTCTGCTGAAGCTGATCCGCTATGCGCAGGATCGTGGTCTCGACCCGGGCAGCGCTTCGGTGAAGAAAGCCATCTGCATCGGCGAGAACATCCGCAACCAGGACTTCACCCTCAACATACTGGGCAGGAAGATAACGGAGGCCTGGGATCTCCGGCTCTACTCGACCTATGCTTCCACGGAAATGCAGACGGCTTTTACCGAATGCAGTGCGGGAAGAGGCGGCCACCTGCAGCCGGAATTGCTGGTCATCGAATTGCTGGACGAGGATGACCGTCCCGTAGTGCCCGGTATGGCGGGGGAGGTCACGATCACCACCCTCGGCATAGAGGGGATGCCCCTGCTACGGTATAAAACGGGCGATATCTGTACCTGGTCCGACGAGCCCTGCTCTTGCGGAAGGAAAACGCTGAGGCTTTCGCCTATCATCGGGCGCCGCCAGCAGATGATCAAATTCAAGGGGACGACCTTGTACCCGCCAGCCCTGTTCGATCTGCTGGCGGAGATGAACGAGGTGCTCGACTTTGCCGTGGAAGTCTACTCCAATGAGGTTGGACTGGATGAGATCCTCTTGCATGTAGTGCCTGCGGATACCAGCGCGGAATGCGATCACCGGATAAGAGCCTACCTTCAGGCCAGGCTGAGGGTGAGCCCGCATATAGACTACCTTACCCCGGAGCAGCTGCAGAAGATGCAGTTTCCCGAAGCAGCCAGGAAAGTGATCAAATTTATTGACCGGAGACAAGAACACAAATAAACTTTGGAGTATGACACCTGTTGGACAGCAAGCCCTTTCCCTGGATGACTTTTCCGCCCTGCTCTTCAAGGGAGCTCCGCTCACCCTGGGCGAAGCCGCCCTGGCTAAGGTGAAAGCCAACTTCGACTTTCTCACTATTTTCTCTTCCGATAAGCTTATCTATGGGATAAACACCGGCTTTGGACCGATGGCCCAATACAAGGTAGAAAAAGAAAACCTCCTGCAGCTGCAGTACAACCTCATCCGCAGCCATAGTTCCGGCAGCGGAAAGCTCTTGTCTTCCCTGCTGTGCAGGGCGGCCATGATCGCCCGCCTCAACAGCCTCATGCAGGCCTATTCCGGCGTGCACCCCGAATTATGCGAGCTGCTGAAGGCGCTCATCAACCTGGACATTGTCCCCTGCATTTACGAGCATGGGGGCGTGGGCGCCAGTGGCGACCTGGTTCAGCTGGCGCACCTGGGCCTGACCCTCATAGGCGAGGGAGAGGTGTGGTTCGAAGGCCATGTTCATCCCACCGCGGAGATCTTTGCAAAATTCGGTCTGCGCCCGCTGGCCATCCGCATCCGCGAAGGGCTGGCGATCCTCAACGGAACGAGCGTCATGACTGCCATAGGGCTGGTCAATATACTCCGGGCCAGGCGGCTGGTGCAATGGTCCGCGATCCTCAGCGCGATGACCAATGAGGTCGTCGAAGCGTATGACGACCACTATTCGCATGAGCTCAACCACGTAAAGCTGCACAAGGGTCAGCAACGCGTTGCCGCTATGCTGCGGGAGCTGCTGCAGGGCAGCAAGCTCATCCGGAGCCGGACCGAACATCTGTATCACCCCGGAAGCCTGGAGCAGGAAGTCTTCGAAGACAAGGTGCAGGAATATTATTCCCTGCGCTGCGTCACCCAGATCCTCGGCCCCATTTACGATACGGTATGCAATGCCGAAAAGATCCTCGTCGACGAGCTGAATTCGGTAAGCGACAACCCCGTCGTAGATCACCTGAACAACAACATCTTCCACGGCGGCAATTTCCACGGCGACTACGTTTCGCTGGAAATGGATAAGCTCAAGATCGCCATTACCCGCCTGTCCATGCTATCGGAAAGGCAGCTCAACTACCTGATGAATGACAAGCTGAACCAAAAATTTCCGCCTTTCCTGAATCTAGGGGTGCTTGGCTTCAACTTCGGCATGCAGGGGGTTCAGTTCACGGCCACCTCTACTGTCGCCGAGAACCAGACCCTGTCCTTCCCCATGTATGTCCATAGCATTCCCAACAACAACGACAACCAGGACATCGTGAGCATGGGCGCCAATGCGGCCCTGCTCGCCAAAAAAGTGATCGACAATTCCTATGAGGTCCTGAGCATCCAGCTGATGTCGGTAGCGCAGGCGATCGACTACGCGGAGTGCCAGTCGCGGCTGGCGCCCCTGACCGCGTCGGTTTATCACCGGATAAGAGGAATATTCCCGAGATTTGCCGACGACCAACCCAAATACAAAGACCTGGAAAAGCTCAGGAATATGCTGGAGCAATCCGATCCGGTGATCTCCTTCTGAGCGGCCATAAACTGAACTAAGACGATGAAATGCGCACTCGTGACCGGTGGATCCAGGGGGATAGGAAAGGCCATCTGCCTCCGGCTGGTGGAAGAAGGGTATTATATCCTCGTTAATTACCGGTCCAATGTGGACGAGGCCGAAAAAACGCTGGCCGAGATCCGCAGCCGCGAAGGCCAGGGAGAGCTGCTGCCCTTTGATGTCGCCGACAAGGAACAGGTTCGGTTGCGGCTGGGTGGCTGGATCGAGGCCAACCCCTCCCGCTATATAGAGGTGCTGGTCAACAATGCCGGCATCAAAGCCGATGCGTTAATGGTGTGGATGGACGACGAGCAGTGGTCCAGCGTGATCAGGACCAGCCTGGACGCTTTTTTTCACGTGACCCGATTGGTGCTGAACAGCATGCTGCTGCGCAGATATGGCCGGATCGTCAATGTCGTATCCCTCTCAGGCCAAAAAGGCGTAGCGGGGCAGACCAACTACTCGGCCGCCAAAGGCGGGGTCATCGGGGCCACCAAGGCGCTGGCGCAGGAGGTAGGCCGGCATGGCATCACGGTGAATGCCGTCGCTCCGGGATTCATAACGACGGATATGACGGCCGAGCTCAACGAGAAAGAGATGCGGCTGATGATACCGGTCCGCCGGTTCGGATTGCCCGAAGAGGTCGCACATGCGGTCGCCTTTCTGGCTTCGCCGCAGGCAGCCTATATCACGGCAGAAATACTATCGGTCAATGGCGGATTATATTCCTGAGATCTTGACGTTACTACCCCAGCGGCCGCCGTTTCTGATGGTGGACCGGCTGCTGTATTCGGATGCCGACACTGCCCGAACGAGCTTCCGAGTCAAGGCGGAGAACCCGCTTGTAGATAAAGGGGTTTTCACCGAAGCTGGTCTGCTCGAGAATATCGCCCAGACGGCCGCGGCCGGAGCCGGTTACAACGCCCGGCTGGAAGGGAAGGCGGCATCCCCCGGCTATATCGTCTCGGTAAGCCGGTTCACGGTCTCGGCCTTGCCTCCCGTGGATTCAGAGCTCCTGACTGAGATCAGGGTCCAGACCCGCATCCCGGATATTATTGTAATTTCGGGAACGGTGACTTACAATGATAAGGTGATCGCCGCCTGTGAAATGAAAATCCTCACCAGTGTATGACAGATGTCTTCGTAGCCGCCGATAATATTGTTTCACCGTTGGGAATGACCACCGCGCAGAACTTCGACCAGCTCAAGGCAGGCAGGTCGGGCGTGAGCAGGCACGAGCGGCCTGAACTGTCTTCGCAGCCATTTTATGGAGCGCTCTTCCAGCCAGATTCCTTTCCTTTAAAGATTTATACGAAGTTCGAGCAGCTCGTTCAAGCGTCGGTCCGGGAGGCGCTGCAAGCCAGCGATATCCTCCCCGGCGATCCACGAACGATCTTTATCCTTTGCTCTACCAAGGGCAATATCCACCTGCTCGACGAAGATGCGCATACTCACCGGGACAGGCTGTCGCTGCCGGGTTCCGCCGCATCGCTCGCCCGGCATTTTCAGTTTGCCCAAACACCCATCGTCATCTCGAATGCCTGTATCTCCGGCCTGCTGGGCATGATCACTGGCCTGCGGCTTATCCGCGCAGGACTATACGAGAACGCCGTGGTCGCCGGAGCAGACGTGCTGTCTGGGTTTATCTTGTCCGGCTTCGGCAGCTTTCAGGCTTTGAGCGCTGGTTTCTGCAAGCCTTTCGATAAGGACCGCGATGGCATCAACCTGGGTGAAGGCGCGGCGACCGTCGTGTTGAGCTCCCGGCCTGAATACCGGCAAGGGATCAGACTCAGCGGGGGCGCCGTCAGCAACGATGCCAACCATATTTCAGGGCCTTCCCGCACCGGCGAAGAGCTTCGCCAGGTGATCGGACGCTCGCTGTCGGATGCCCGCTGTGACGCCGGAGATATCGGCTTTATCTCCGCGCACGGTACGGCTACGGCCTACAACGATGAGATGGAGGCGAAAGCCATCACCCTCGCCGGCCTGCAGGACGTTCCCGTCAACAGCCTCAAAGGCTATTACGGTCATACCCTGGGTGCGGCCGGACTGATAGAATCGATCGTCACTCTGGCTTCTATGCGGGAAGAGCTGGTGCTTCCCAGCAGAGGATTCGAGCACAATGGCGTCACCACGCCGTTGAATGTCGCTTCTTCCCTGCTGCATGTCCCGCTGAATACCTGTTTGAAAACCGCTTCGGGCTTTGGCGGCTGCAATGCGGCCGTCGTCCTGAGTAAATGATAAAAAGCATGGAGTGTATCACCGCCAGCAGTGTCATAAGGAATAGTACCGTTTATAGGAACGGGGAGGTCGTTTTTACGACCGGGGCTGGTGCTCCGGCGGAGTTCCTGCTTTCGGTCTATCAGTTTTTAAACCTGCAATACCCCAAGTTCTACAAGATGGACAGCCTCAGCCGTCTTGGCTGGATCGCCTCGGAAGTGCTGCTCGGCGAAGGATGGGACCGGGCGGCTTACAAGCCCGAAGAGGTCGCCATCGTCCTGGCCAATGCCAGCTCCAGCCTGGACACCGACTATAAGTATATAGCGACGACCAAAGATATCCCCAGCCCATCCGTATTCGTCTATACCCTGCCCAATATTGTGATGGGCGAGATCTGTATCCGGAATAATTTCAAAGGCGAGAATGCTTTTTTTCTTAGCGAGTCCTTCGATGCCGGCCTCATCTGGCAATATGTAAGTCTGTTGTTAGGGGGAGGTATTGCCCGGGCCTGCATCGCCGGCTGGGTAGAGCTTCTAGGGGAAGATTATACCGCGGCGCTTTTCTTAGTCGAGCAAAACTCTTCTTCTGGCGCACCGATATTTTCCCCGGAGAATATGAACCGCATCTTTAACGCTTCAACTACCGGGCATGCCGATTGATCCAGTGACCATAGCCGGCGTAGGCGTCATCTCCGCCATCGGCAACAATGCCGCGGAATGTCTCCGGTCTTTTGAACAAGGGCGGGCAGGGATTGGGGAGATCCGTTTTTTAGATACTGTACATCGGCTGCCTGTGGGCGAAGTAAAAAATAGTAATGAGGTGCTGGCGCACCTCGGAGGGGTAGATACACCCGTCAGCCGAACCGCCTTGCTGAGCCTCATCGCGGCGAAGGAAGCGCTGGAAGACGCGGCGATCCCCGATCTACCCGGTTTGCGTACGGGCTTCATCAGCGCCAATACGGTCGGGGGCATGGACAGGACGGAGGAGTTTTTTCCGGCATTTTTATCGGATCCCGCCGCCGGCCGCCTGCGCGACGTCTATCTGCACGAGTGCGGCCATATCACCGAATGGGTAGCCGACCGATTGGGTATCCGCCATTACCAGACCACCATCAGCACAGCCTGCTCTTCTTCTGCTAATGCAATACTCTTCGGAGCCCGACTGGTCCGCGCAGGCCTCCTGGA
>JAMFRX010000727.1 GCA_026224995.1 Puia dinghuensis | reverse complement strand
GTAGCAGGGGGTAGCAAACTGGTTGGTTCCTTTCCAGAGCCCGCCGGCGACATAGACGTCGGTGACCGAGTCATGGGGGGTAGTACCCGTCGGCGTTTTAGTAGTATCGGTCGGGGGGATGATGGCTGGCTTGCTGCCTGACTTTGAGCAGGAGGCGATCGCCAAAAAAAAGACGATGGCCAGGAATAGATTAATGTTACGCATAGCAGTTCTATTGTGACGGTTAAATTCCTATGAGGTTATTTTTGGGCGGGTGTTAACCTTTCAATTCTTCACCGGGAAGATGGTCTCGTCCACCTGTGTGCCTTGTCCTGCTACCATGCACCATCCAGTGGCGGTCTTATGATAGATTTCGAGTCTTCGGACTTTAAGGTTGATATCCTTTCCGGCCACCACGAGCGCAACGTCAGCCAGCCAATTGACGACGGCCGTAGTGCCATCGTAAATCCGGATCACCTGACTGCCCGGGACTACATTCAACGATTTGAACACGAGCTTCATTTTCGCCTGGGCAGCTATCCATTCCTGCCGGGAGAAAGAGATATCGCCTTTGGGCCCTACCGCGATGTAGTCGCCGCAGCTTTTTTCAGTCCCGGGGCCGCCCCGTTGAAGCAGGTCCTGGATTTCCTTTCGTTGTGCCGGGTACTGTGTGGTATCGATCTGTGCATGGCTGGCTATGACGATCTGTAAGCAGGCGAGAAGAAGAAATACTTTTTTTTTCATTTGTTTTGTGTTTGTTCATTTCAGGCAAACCTACAATACCAATGCAACGCCGATGAAGAAAATCGCCAGGCGTGGCCATTCGGCTGATCGAAGATTTTCGTAGATGTCCGGGAACGTTTGTCGACGACTAAAAGATCTTACCGATCTAAAACGCCTATAAGGCGAATAAAACAGGGGTGTCCTGGGCCCAAAGCGGGCGATGTCGTATCTTGTTTAAAAATGCCAATATAGTGCTTTCTTTGCCCTTAATTTTTTCGAATGAGCGCCGTTGGAGAGGGATCCGTCATCTGAGTTTTTGGACGGTCTGGTTTGTGTTCCAGCTTTTTATCTATTCTTTTACGCCCTCGCCCGTGCTCGCCGGACGAGGATTTTGGACACGCGTATACCTTACGCTTCCGGACACAGTGCTTTTTTTAGTGCCCCAGCTTTTCCTGGCATATTCTCTAATGTATGGTGTTATCCCTCATCTGGTGATCCGCAGACGGTATACGTTCGCGCTGGCGGCGTCGATAGCGTTGGCGGCACTTACCGCACTTTTATCGGCCGCGATGTCCGTCACTGTTATCGACTGGGTAAGGTATAATATGCTCCGCAGTATTTCGCACGTTGTTGCCAGCGGTCCGCATGCGCCAAGATCAGTAGCCATCGGCCTGGCTATGCTGGCCGGTTTACGCGGCGCCACGACGATCGGCGGCATTGCAGCTGCCATCAAACTGATGAAGTGTTTTTATGAGCAGCAACAGGCGGCCCTGCTGTCTGAAAAAGAGAAAGTAGATGCGGAATTACAGATGCTCAAAGCCCAGCTGCACCCACATTTCCTCTTCAATACTCTTAACAATATCTACTCACTGACGCAGGAAGTCTCGACAAAAGCTTCAGGACTTGTAATGGCGCTCTCCACCCTGCTCCGTTATATCCTGTATGAAGGCGACAAGTCCCTGGTGCCGCTGAACAAGGAACTGCAGATGATACGTGAGTATCTACACCTGGAATCGTTTCGCTATGGTGAATCGCTCGATCTGAGTGTGGTCCTGCCTTCCGATTCTTCTGTTCCCATCGCACCCCTGTTATTGCTGCCATTTGTCGAAAATGCCTTCAAACACGGCGCCAGCCGCGTCATTGAGCGGCCCTGGATCAGCATTACCGTTGAACTCACGAACCAAATACTGTCGATGAGACTGGTCAATGGAAAGAAGAGGGGCGATGACGCTGGTCAACCGGGGATCGGGATTGTCAACGTGAGAAAGCGACTGGCGCTATTTTATCCGCAAAGGCATACTTTACAGATCAGCGAGGAGGACGACGTTTTTTTAGTTAATTTACGAATCGAATTATATGCCGATGGAACCCGTGACCTGTCTGATCGTTGACGATGAACCGCCGGCTCGCGAAGTGTTACGCCGGTATGTGAAGCGTTTGCCAATGCTTGAATTGGCGGGGGAGTGCGGTAATGCGCTCCAGGCGATGGGTATGCTGAAACAACGTCGGATAGATGTGCTTTTTCTCGACATTCATATGCCGGCGGTTACGGGTATCGACCTGATCAAAACCATGTCTTCATTGCCCAGGATCATCCTTACCACCGCCTTTGAGCAATATGCCCTACAGGCCTTTGATCTGGACGTCGTCGACTATCTGCTCAAGCCGATCGCATTCGAGCGGTTCCTGAAAGCGGTGATGAAGGCGTTGCCTTTTGCATTTGAGGGAATGACGGGAGCCCGGTTGCCTCCTGCGGCGGAAAAGGACGTTGCGCTGCCGTTCCTGTATATCCGGGCAGAACGTAAGACGATAAAAGTCTTGCTTGAGGAAATACTGTACATTGAAAGCCTGGGCGACTACGTGAAAATCCGAACGAAACACGGCGACATCGTGTCAAAGTATTCGATGACACTTATGGAGGGGATGCTTCCGGAAAGGCGTTTTATCCGCATCCATCGCTCATTCATTGCGGCTGTGGATAAGATCTGTTCTTATACGCAGGAGCACCTCGAAGTGGATAAGGTGCAGCTGCCGATAGGTAAGTTGTACCGGCTTCAGGTGTTGAAAATCTTGGGGGGTGAATAGCCAAATTGCCCACTATTGTGGATTTAGGCCTCTTCCGATTTAGCTCCCCAAACGCCTAGATTCCGATGGATTCGGATGGACTCAAAAGTTTTTGAAAAACGGCTCAAACGCAGTGCTGTGGCCGGTTTGGGGCAAATAATAGAAAAAACACTTAGATAAAATGTCTAAGTGTTTGATAATCGAATACTTGTGACCCCGTCGATACAAAGTTC
>JAMFRX010000726.1 GCA_026224995.1 Puia dinghuensis | reverse complement strand
CCCTTTCGTAATCTGGTGAGCGAGCATAGCGAGAAGCGGCAGGTGCTCGAAGAAAGGAACGAGATCGTGGCGCAGATCTATCTCCTCGCAGGCCGGGACTTCTCGGTGCTTCAGCGGATAAAAGACCAGGGCGTGACCGGCCTGCCGGTATACAAAGAAGCGGCCCAGGCGCAATTTCGCGCCGCCTATGAGCCCGGGCGCATAGCCACGGAATACTACCAGGAGATGATGGCCTTCCTGCTCCGGGAATTCATCAACAGCAAAGTAGGCAACCAGCTCAAGGAAGAAGAGGATGACCAGCCCAACGGATTCGCAGGACTATGGCTGGACAAGCTCACCGATAAAGTGGAAGATTTCCGGGTGATCTATGACCTGGAGACCATAGAGATCAAAGAAGGTCAAGGCTATGTTCACCTGCACCTCACCAAAAAGATCGACCACGCCTTTAGGAAAGGCGACCTGGTGGTCCTCTATCCCCGGACTGGGGACGGCTATAATGTCTTGCAGCACCATATCCTCAAGGGAAGCCTGGACCAGGTACATGCACAGAGTCTGGTCGTCTGCCTTAACAACAAACAGACGGACTACAACTATATCCGGGCGCACCGGTTCTGGGCAGTGGAGCCCGACATCTTCGAACGGAATTACTGGAGCGCCATCTCCTGCCTCTTCAACGTGCTCACCACCAGCCCGCGGAAAAAGCGCATCCTTTTCGGACACGAACCGCCCGTCTTCACGCAGGCACAGGTCTATTCCAATCCCCATCTCACGACGATCCAGCTGGCCGCCGTTCAACAGGCGTTGGACGCCCGCGACTACTACCTGCTCCAAGGGCCTCCGGGTACGGGTAAGACCAGCACCTTTCTCGTGAATTATATAAGGGAAGATCTAAAGCGGAAAGACAAGCCGATAGTAGTCCTGGCCTTTACCAACCGGGCGGTCAGCAAGATCTGCGAGGCCTTCCGCCAGCCCCGCAACGGCGATCCGATCCCCTACCTCCGGCTGGGCAATCGCCACGTAGCCGATGAATTCCTGTTCACCCGGCAGATCCGGGGCGACGACCCCGATCATTGGCGGAAGACCATCGACGGACACAAGGTATTCATCAGCACCGTGACCACTTTTCATAACAACTGGCAGCTGCTCCGGCAGTTCATCGCCTTCGGCGAGGTGGTCGTCGACGAAGCCTCGCAGCTCACGGAGGCCGTACTCTCCAGCATCCTGGCGCTGTTCGACAAATTCGTGCTCATAGGGGACCATAAGCAGCTGCCGGCCGTCATCACCCAGGATAGCAAGCTCTGCCACATCGATAGCCATTATCTCAATCAGCTGGGCATCGACGACCTGCGCAAATCCTTCTTCGAAAGGCTGCTGGAAAATGCCATCAAAAAACAGTGGACTGACGCCTATGGACAGCTGCGGGATCACTATCGCATGCACGCGGAAATCGCCGCCCTGATCACGAAACACTACCGGGTAGAGCTCCTGGCAGGCCTGCCCGCACAGCAAAAAAAGACACTGGACTACCCTGCCCTGCCGGCCGGGCATGTTCTCCAGCCCATCACCCGCCACCGGACGCTGTTCATCCAAACACCTATGGAAGGAGGTCCTAAGAGAAATGAGAAAGAAGCGAAGATCGTCGCCTTTCTCGTAAACAAGCTGGTGGAGCTGGGCCTCGCCGCTCCCGGGGATATCGGCATCATTACCCCATTCCGGGCGCAGATCGCGGCTATAAAGGAACATCTTTCGGCCCCGCTTCAGGACAGCGAAGACATCATCATCGACACGGTAGAACGTTATCAGGGAGATGAACGGAAGATCGTCATCTTTAGCACCACGATCAGCGATCCCCGACAGATCCAAACGATCCAGAGCCTCGCGAAAGACGAGGTCTCGGAGGTGGATCGCAAGCTGCTGGTAAGCATCTCGCGGGCCGTGGAACAGCTTATCATCCTGGGGAATGCACATGCGCTGGAGCGTTCGCCCATGTACAGTGAGCTTATCGGCAGGATACAGGACGGCGGTGGCTATCTGGGAAGTGACTTCGTAACAGAATTATTAAAATAATTCTGTCTGCGGCGGCTGTTCCTTGGCCTCTTCCTTATGCCCCCACTCCACTTCCACGCTCTTGGCATAATCGAACAGCTTGCTGCCTACGGCCTTCCAGCCCATCACCTCGACAAAGCCCGCGATCTTGATCTTCTGCGTCCTGGCTTGCGCACCTCTTCCGGATTTGATGACAGCCACCGGCTCGGGAGCAAGGGTGACGGCCTCCAGCCTGTTCCCTTCACCCTCTTTTATGAATAAGAATTTATTATGCAGGGTCGTCGTCTCTATCTTGAACCGCTTGACATTGTACTGCAGCTTCTCGTTGTCCAGGTAGATGGCGGTGATGATCCTCTCGGGATCGAATTTCCGCATCTCTATGATCTTTTCGGCATCAAAGCGCTGGGTGAGCTCGGTGTCGGTAAGCTCGTAGTTGCCATCGTTGTAGATGACCAGCAGGCGCTCGTCGCCCTCATAGCTGCCCAGGTACTCGCCCTTCCCTTCCGTATTCAGCCGGCCGAAGGTAGGATCAAACCAAATGCGGCGACCGCTAAGGGTCGACTTGCCCGCCTCTTTGAACTTCACGGTGCGGATAGGATATTTCGTCACCTGGTTGCCCAGGGAGCTGCGGTTCTTGATCTCCTGCTCCTCGAAATAGAAATCGAACTCCTTGTGCCTTGCCGTGGAAGCAGGGCTAAGGATGACCCTGACCACTTCGGCCTCGCCGTTTGGATTGGCGCTCAGGTAATAAACTTTACTCTTCGGGTCTTCCTTGGCCAGATCGTATTCCTTGTCGCGGGTGATACCCGTGACGTTGAACCGCTTGGCATAGCTCACACCCGTCTTCCCGTCGACATAGATCATGTTATAGGTGGTACGTTCGTCATTCTTCCGGAAGATCGCTATATGCAGGATGTCCTTACCGATAAAGGCCTTGTCGGCCACCTTGACCACTTTCATCTTCCCGCCCTTGGTAAAGGCGATGATATCGTCGAGATCGGAACAGTCGGTGACGAACTCGTCTTTCTTCAGCCCTGAGCCGATAAAACCTTCGCTCCGGTTTACGTACAGCTTGACGTTGGCGATGGCCACCTGCTGAGCCTGAATGGCCTCGAAAAGCTTTATCTCCGTTTTCCGTTCCCGGCCCTTGCCATATTTCTTGAGCAGGTTGTCATAGTAAGCCACCGTGAAATCCACCAGGTTACTCAGGTCATGCCGCACCTGCTTCATATCCGCTTCCAGACCCTTTATCTGGGCATTGAGCTCGTCGATGTCCAGCCGGTAGATGCGGCGCACGGGCTTCTCCGTCAGCTTGACGACGTCTTCCCGGGTGATATCGCGGCGCAGCTGCTTGCGGAAAGGCTCGAAGGCCTTGGCGATCGCAGTCAGCACCTTCTCCCAGGTCTCGTGCTTCTTTTCCAGTTCCTTATAGATCTTCTCTTCGAAGAAGATCTTTTCCAGCGAGGTATAATGCCATTTCTCCTGCAGCTCGGCCAACCGGATCTCCAGCTCCCGTTTCAGCAGATCCTTGGTGTGATCCACCGACAGGGTCAGCAGCTCTTTTACGCCAAGGAACTGCGGCTTCTTATCGACGATCACGCAGGCATTGGGGCTGATGCTGACCTCGCAGTCCGTGAACGCATAGAGCGCGTCGATGGTGATGTCCGACGAGATGCCCGGCGCAAGGTCGATCTGAACTTCCACGTCGGCGGCCGTATTGTCGGTCACCTTCCTCACCTTGATCTTTCCCTGGTCGTTGGCCTTGAGGATGGAGTCGATGAGCTGCGTGGTCGTCACGCCATAGGGCACGTCCTTGACCAGCAGGGTCTTCTTGTCGAATTCCTGGATCCGCGCCCGAACGCGCACCTTTCCGCCCCGCTTCCCATCGCTGTAGTTTGTCGTATCGATCATCCCATAGGTAAGGAAGTCCGGAAAGAGCTCGAATTTCTTCCCCTTCAGGTATTTCATCGCCGCATCGCACAGCTCACAGAAATTGTGCGGCAGGATCTTGGTCGCGAGACCCACCGCAATGCCTTCGGCGCCATGCGCCAGCAGCAGCGGAAATTTCATCGGCAGGGTTATGGGCTCGTTCTTCCGGCCGTCATAGCTCAGCTGCCAGTCCGTGGTCTTGGCGTTGAAAGCCACTTCCAGCGCGAATTTGCTGAGTCGCGCTTCTATGTAGCGGGCAGCCGCTGCGTCGTCGCCGGTACGGATATCGCCCCAGTTACCCTGCGTCTCGATCAGCAGGTCCTTTTGTCCCATATTCACCAGCGCCTCGCCAATGCTCGCATCGCCGTGCGGATGGTATTGCATGCTCTGCCCGATGATATTGGCGACCTTGTTGAAACGCCCGTCGTCCATCTCCTTCATCGCATGCAGGATCCGGCGCTGCACCGGCTTCAGACCATCTTCTACCGCGGGCACCGCCCTTTCCAAAATGACATACGAAGCGTAATCCAGGAACCAATGTTTATACTGACCCGTGACTCCGGACTCGTTCTCGTGAAAATCTTCCGCTATTTTAATCTTGGCCATAATCGATTTTATTCTTCATAAAGCTCCAGCGGCTGCCCGTTGGGATCCGTAAGAAATACGAATTTTTTGTTCGTCAGCTCATCGGTGCGCACCGCTTCCACGGCTATCCCCTTTTCCCGCAATTCCGCCGCCGCGGCCTCCACGTCAGGCACGGCAAACGCCAGATGCCGCAGCCCCTTGGCTTCGGGATAGCTCCCCCGCTCCCTGAAGTCGGGGAACGAGAACAGCTCGATCTGGTAATGCCCGGCGATCGCCAGGTCCAGCTTATAAGACTGCCGTTCGGCCCGGTAAGTCTCCCGGATCACTTCGAAGCCCATCACCTCGGTATAAAAGCGCTTGCTCTGCGCATAGTCGTCGGTGAGGATGGCAATATGGTGAATGCGTCTGATGTTCATTTTTTCTCTTTTCCAATCTTCCCCAGATGCGTATCCTGGAATCCGCTGAAATATTTCAATCCATACCCCATCCCCCTGTCCATACAGGAATGCCCGAACAGGATCAGCCCCGCATATTCCACCGCCGGATGCCCGGTATAGAGACCCGCTAAATAGAGCGCGATCGCTACCCCTTTGTGATGAACTACGTTATAGCCGATGGCTCCAACCTTATTCCCACCCAGATAGGCCAGCATGCTCAGGTCAGGCGCCAGAATCCAGACCAGCCACCAGTACCATGCATAAGGCAGCCGCGCGATCAGGCTGATGCTCAGCAGGAATAGGACCGCCTCCTCCCATTTCAGCAGTTGCCTCATATGGTCCCCGCTTCCACAGCCGCTTTTCGTTTGAGCTCAAAATCCTTCATCCCCTTCAGTTCCCCCTGCACGTCCAGCTCTCCTGCCGCCACCAGCTGCTTGATACGCCATAACAGGTAGGCATCCCCCGTAGTCTGTTTGGCCTTGTTCTGGAACTGGGTGATGAGCCTGCTCGCCTTTATCCAGTCGCCGCTAATGAATTTCCCCAGCTCTTCATCATAATACGTATAAGGATACTGCGACAGCTTTTTCCCGCCTTCCAGGATGCGCACGCCTTTATCTTCCTGACAAAGCCGGGTCCACTCATCCGGATCGATCTCGAATTCGCTCAGGGTAATGGGCCTTGCCAGCTTGCGGGCCTTCAGGAATTCCTTGGGGGCTATCTCCGAGAGGTTTTGAGGATAAAAGATCAGCCCCTTCTCGTTGATGAAAGGAAGGTTATTGAGATACAGGATGAAGATACGCCCCTGAAATTCCTTCAGCTGGCTCATCAGCCAATAGTAGCCGCTCACGTCGTGCTTGTTCTGGGCGGCCCAGACCCACACGATCTCCTTTTCATCGGCTTCCAGCCGCTGTTTCAGCGCCGCAACAGTGGCCTGGTCATCGGGCGCGCCTTCCTTATCCACACTCCCGTCCAGGTCGCCCCCGGCCAGGATCTCCCGCCACCACTGCTTGCGGGCAGCGAGACCTTCCTGTGTAAAGATGTCCGCTATCGGGCCTACCGCCAGGTCATCCCTGATCTCCATCACCTCTCCCCCAAAAGAGGGCTCCAGCTCGAAAGCCTTCTTCAGCGCGGCTACGTCATTGTATTGAAAAACTATGTGTATCATATGCTATTCAGGTTTTTCGCCATCCACCAGGTCCAGCTCCACCTTCAGGTTCGCGATGATGAATTCCTGCCGCTCCTGGGTGTTCTTCCCCATATAATACTCCAGGATCTGCTGGATATGCGTCTCCGGCATCACCATCACCGGCTGCTTGCGCATGTCCGCGCCAATGAATCGCGCGAACTCATCCGGCGAGATCTCCCCAAGCCCTTTGAACCGGGTGATCTCCGGCTTGTTCCCCAGCTTCTTCACCGCCGCCTGCTTTTCGGCCTCATCATAGCAGTAATGCGTCTCCTGCTTGTTGCGAACCCGGAACAGCGGCGTTTCCAGGATGAAGACATTCCCATTCTTCACCAGATCGGGAAAGAATTGCAGGAAGAAGGTCATCAGCAATAGCCGGATATGCATGCCATCGACGTCGGCATCGGTGGCGAAGACGATATTCTTATACCGCAGCCCTTCGACGCCATCCTCTACATTTAGCGCATGCTGAAGCAGGTTGAACTCTTCGTTCTCGTATACCACTTTCTTGGTCATGCCATAGCAGTTCAGGGGCTTGCCCCTTAAGCTGAACACGGCCTGCGTCTCCACATCGCGGGATTTGGTAATAGATCCGCTCGCGGAATCTCCCTCGGTGATAAAGATCATCGACTCCTTGCTGCGTTCTCCTTTTTCTTCGTCAAAGTGAAAGCGGCAATCGCGGAGTTTTTTGTT
>JAMFRX010000725.1 GCA_026224995.1 Puia dinghuensis | reverse complement strand
GTTCCGGGATAGCCGGCACAGGTCTTCGTCCCGGCGCAATTGTAAAGACCGAATTTCAACCCCTTGGAATGCACATAGTCGGCGACGGCTTTCATACCATGCGGGAATTTCTCCGGATCGGCGATCAGATCACCCGTTATGCTGTCCCTTTTCATGGCCATCCAGCCGTCGTCCAGGACCAGGTAGACATACCCGGCATCCCGCATTCCGCTCGACACCATTTTGTCGGCCGTTTGCATCACCAGCTGTTCGCTGATCTTGGTCTGAAAGGTATTCCAGCTGTTCCAGCCCATGGGCGGAGTCATGGCCAGCTGGTCGAATTTCTGTGCGAAAGAAGCAAGGCTGCTCAGGCAAGCAAGAAGTAAAAATATCTTTTTCATATGTTCAACAAATTAAGGCATAATTGCGGGTCTGCTCAAAAAATTCCTTCTACGCCCCTTACCTTTGATCACATGAACAGACGCAACTTCGTAAGATCGGCGGCCCTCATCAGCGGCTCCCTCCCCTTTAAGAACACGCTCACCACAGACGAAAGCAGCAGGAAACGACAGTGGTACGAGCTTCGGGCCTATACCTTCGCCAACGATGCACAGCGCCAGCTGACCGAAACCTATTTGGAGCAGGCTTATCTTCCCGCATTGAACCGTGCCGGCAGTTCCTCCGTCGGCGTCTTCAAAGAGAAAGAAGGCCGGCTCTTCCTCCTGATCCCCTTCCACTCCATAGAAGCCTTCGCCACGCTGCAGGAAAAGCTGGCCAGCGATGCGGCTTACATCCAGGCCGGTGAGCCCTATTTGAAAGCGCTGCCCACCAGCCCGGCGTATGACCGGATCGAAAGCTCCTTGCTGCAGGCCTTCCTGCATATGCCCCTGCTCCAGGTACCGGAGAAAAAGGAAAGGCTGTTCGAATTGCGCTGCTATGAAAGCCCCACGGAATCCGCGGGGCAGAAGAAGATCCGGATGTTCAATGAGGCGGGCGAGATCGACATCTTTAAAAAGATCGGCGCCAGGCCGGTATTCTTCGGCGAGACGGTCATCGGAGAACGAAGGCCTAATCTAACCTATATGCTTTGCTTCGATAATATGGAAGCGCATGACGCCCGCTGGAAAGCCTTTGGCAGCGACCCGGAATGGAAGAAGATCAGCGGAATGCCGGAATACGCCGATGCCCTGCTGATCTCCAAGATCACCCGTACCTTCCTGGAGCCCACGGCTTATTCGCAGATCTAATGAAATAACCCCTGAAAGATCTTCTTGATATTCGGCGGCCGCCTGTGCTGATGCAAAGTGTCGTAGGAAGTATAGCTCTGCCCATCCTTCATGCTTGAGTCGAATACCACGATGATGTCCGTCCTCCCATGCGAGGCATTCACGTATTCGTTCTGTTTAGTGACGGTATTGGTCCGTTTGTTCTGAACGATCAGCAGGAAGGTATCCGTCTGCAGGTTGCTGATCTTGAATTTGAACCTTCCGCGGGAGTCCGTCTCGGTCTGCGCCTGTATCGGACTGCTGATCCTTACGATGGCGTCTACGGGGCTGCCAGCATCCTTATACGAAGAGACCACGCCCGAGATCTCCGTCGACTTGCTGCTCTTAAATTGATTGAATAGCGTGATGGAAAAGGTGATAATAGCAGCAATCGTGGCGAAGATGACCTTGGACTTACTGAAGAAGTCGACTATGCTGGTTTTGGTGATCATGGCTGTGTATTAGTAAAAATACGCAGAGCCGTCCAAAAAATAGCAGACTTCGCAGCCAGCCGGAAAAAATAGTTAGTTCTAACTAGTGCCGGGCGAGATAAACGCAGGGCAGCCCGATGGTCACCACGAGGATGATGATATTGATCAGGCTGAAAACGAGCGAAAAAGGCCGGGGAACGGCCTTGGAAAGGGGCAGCACTACCAGGTTCATGACGACCCAGGCCAGGAATCCGTAGACAAGGGCAACCAGCAGTGGATCGGCTCTCAGCCAGGATATCCGGGGATAAAGCGCAAAGAAGATCCCGACCCAGCACAGGGCGATCAAAAAATGAAAGCAGAGGCCCATAAGTACCATCCGGGCGCCGCCGCCCAATGCCGCCGGCCCATAGACGGCGCTGGCAATGTATTGAAAGAGAACACCGGGCCGCCTGTTGCCCCGGGCCAGAAAGAGCGTGACCGCGGCCACGGCATCCAGTGCCCCAGCCAGTAATCCGGTGAAAAGAAGGATCATATTTTTTTGCTCAAAAGTACTGCCCCCTTGCTATTCCTGTTTTGTAAAAAGACGACAATTCCGAAGGAAGGATGCCAGCATATTTCTTGAACTCATTGGTGAGATGCGCGTGGTCATAGTAACCCAGGTCAAAGGCGATACGCAGCAGGCTTTCCTGGGATACGGCCTCCTCGGAACCCACCTGCCTTAGTCGCTTCAGCACTTCCTGGAAACGGACGATCCGGATGAATTCCTTAGGTGGAATGCCCACATTCTCTTTGAAGATCCGCTCAAGGGTCCTGCTGCTGACATGCGACTCCGCGGAAAGCTCTTCCACCGTCAGCTGTCCGCCGCAGCGGTATACGATCGCGCAGATAGCAGGAAATTCATGGCGTGAGACGATCTTTTTTTCCCCGAAAAAAGCATCCATGCGACGGGCGAGTCCCCGCTCCGCGTCCATGAGCGTCAGCAGCTCCATATCCGGAAATTCCATGACGCCGTCGACGGCCGGTTCCATGGGGATATGATACAAGGCATAGAAGCCGCCGGGCCGGAAACGGATGCCCGT
>JAMFRX010000724.1 GCA_026224995.1 Puia dinghuensis | reverse complement strand
TTGGCTACCGTCGTCCGGGTGGAAGGCTCTTCCTATCGCCGGGCAGGCGCCCGTATGCTGGTCCTCGACGATGGAACCTACCTGGGCGGCATCAGCGGCGGCTGCCTCGAAGGCGACGCTCTTCGCCGCGCCCGGAAAGGCATCGCTCTGAACCGCTCTTCCGTCATCACCTATGATACGACCCGGGACGACGACTATCAGATCGGCGTAGGACTGGGATGCCAGGGCATCATCGACGTCCTCTTCACCCCGCTCCGGCCGGAAGATCCCGGCTGCCCATTAAATTTGCTCTCGGGTGTCATAGCTACCCGCCATCCCGTGGCGCTCACTACCGTCACTGCCGGCCCGGACGACAGCTTGCTGGGCAAGACCTGCCTCTACCTGGACGAAGGTTCATTTCGCGAAACCTGGTCCCCCCTGGCCGGCAACCTTCTTCCCGATATCCAGCAGGCCCTGGCCGAACGCGCTTCCCGCAATATAACCTATGGCGATAGCAGGATCTTTATCGAAGTCATCCTCCCCGCCATCCACATCGTCGCCTTCGGTGGTAATTACGATATCCGCACCCTGCTACAGCAAACAAAAGAGCTGGGCTGGGATTCCACCGCGGTCCTCAACACTGCCCGCGCCGACAAGAACCTGGTCGCCGCCGCCGCCACCGTCCTCGATAGCGGCAGCGGCGCGATACCGCTTATCGACGAGTATACCGCTGTCCTCCTGATGTCACACGACTACCGAACGGATATGCATAACCTGCAAAAAGCGCTCACCACCGCCGCTCCTTATATCGGCCTGCTCGGTCCCCGTAAGCGTGCCATCAAGATCTTCGAAGCGCTGGCCGAAGCCGGCCTGCCGCTGAACGAAGAGCAGCTCAGCCGCATCTATGCCCCCGCAGGTCTGGACATCGGCGCCACAACTCCGGAAGAAATAGCCCTCTCCATTCTTGCCGAGGTGAGCAGCCACTTTGCCGGCCGAAGCGGCGCCTCCCTCCGGAATAGACAGGGATCTATCTATAGCGATTGACTAACTGTGCTAACTCCTGTACATTGATCAAGGCATCCCCAATCGTATTATTAAAATAGACATACACCGCCCTTCCCTCCGCCAGCCAAGATTTTATTCTACTAGCATCTTGCTGAAGCTTTTCACTGCTGTACCCACCCTTATAATCCCCTGCAGGACCATGATAACGAACATATATGAAAGAAGTGTAACCCATAGGTTCGCGGATCAGCGACGCCGGGATATCCTGTAGCACCATTCCCGCCTTATACTGCTCCAGCAGGCGGTCTGTTTCGGCAGTATACCAGGACGCATCGCGGAATTCGACGGCTATCTTCCAAAGCCTGTCCGCATCTGCCCGGACAATGCACGCTAACAGTCGTTCCAATTGGGATCGTTTGTCCGCCTTGGCTCCCGGTGGCAGCTGCACAAGCAAACAACCCCTTTTTTGTCCAAGCCCGGCCGCTGCAAGCATAAACCGTTCGACATCGGCCGGCTGGAACTCCAGACCTCGCTCATGTGTGATTCCCCGCCATAGTTTCGCAGTGAAACGGAATTCGGCCGGCACCTGCTCCACCCATTTGGAATAAGTCGCCGCTTGCGGTATCTTATAAAAGCTGCTGTTGATCTCTATACTATTGAACAGGCTGGCATAATACGTCAGCCGCGTCCCGGCGCGGAAGTCCTCAGGGAAGGACTGTTTATTCGGCACTGGCAGCACCAGCCCGC
>JAMFRX010000723.1 GCA_026224995.1 Puia dinghuensis | reverse complement strand
GTCACTGTAGTCGGTGAAGGGGAACAGCTGCTGGAAGCTGGGCCGGTCGATCCTTCGGGTATAGTTGACCTGCAGGTCCTGGTTGTCGGAGAGCTTCTGCGTCAGGAAGACGCTGGGGAAGAACTCGAACGGAAAGCTGTTGCTGAAATGTCCGATGGTGGGCACCTGTTGGTTGGCTGGGTTGAAGGCGGTATAGTTCTGTGTGCCTTTGTAATCCGAGCTTTCCAACCGCAAGCCCAATTGGTAAGTGAAATTCCTGATGGCATTGGAATAGGTGGAATAGCCGGCGAACACGCGATCGCGGTAGTTATAATTGGACGAGAGCAGGCCTTCGACGACGTAATCGCCGCCGGCGCCTACGGTGTCGATATCGCTGAGATTATAGATATTGCGGATGGCGGCGCGCAGCCCGGCTTCGAACTTGCCTTTTTCACCCAGGGGCAGGACATAGTCGGTCTGCGCGGTGAAATATTTATTGGTGCCGTTGCCGACCTGTTTTTGATTGTAGATGGAGGACAAGGGGCCGTCCTTGATGTTGTGGATCTGCGAGGAGACGAGGTTCAGGTTGTCATTGGTCCCCTGGCTATAGTTGACATCCGCCGTCCACTCTTCGCCGGATTTGGGGAAGGTATGCTTGAAGCTGAGCATGCCTCCGTGGTTGTTGAAATCGGAGTTGGTGGTCGAGAGGCGCCGGGTATAGGAATAATTGGTCCCTGTGGATAAGAGGGTATCAACATAGATATCGCTGTTGGTATATGGGGTGAAGGACCCGTGTACGATATTGCCGGTGAGCGTAAGGGTGTTGCGGTTGTCTATGAGGTAGTCGAAGCCGCCGCGGCCGAAAGCGAAAAAGCCTTTGTTGACATTATAATCCGATTCGCGCAGGCTATCGTTCGGATAGCCGGGCTGGTCGAAGGTATAGCGGCTCGTGGTGCCGGGAGAAATGGATTTACGTTGGTTGAAATTGCCGCTGAGGAAGAAGTTGACCTTTTGCTGCTTGACGTTGATATCGGCGCCGACATTCATTTTCCCGCGCTGGTCCACGCCTGCCCGTATGTTGCCGTTATAGCCGGCCTTGCGGTTCTTCTTGAGGACGATGTTCAGGATGCCGCTTGTACCGCCGGAGGCGTCGTATTTGGCGCCGGGGTTGGTGATGATCTCTACGCTTTGGATGGCGTCTGCGGGGATCTGGTCGAGGGTGAGGGTAGTCGGCCGGCCGTCCACGAAAATTGTAGGGGTGGAGTTACGCAGGGTAACGTTGCCGTCGATGTCCACCTGTACGGAGGGGACGTTCTTCATGACGTCGGTGGCCGATCCGCCCACTGCGGAAATGTCTTTTTCCACATTATATATCTTCCGGTCCACACCCATCTGGATGAGGGGTTTCGAAGCGGTCACGGTCACCTCTGCGAGGTTCTGTGCGTCCTGGGCCAGCTTGATATTGCCCAGGTCTTTGTCCACTGCATTGGCAGCCTGCTGAGCGGCGGTCATTGCAGCCTGTGGATCGCCATTGGCGCCTGCGCCGCCGCCGTTGATGGCTCCTGCTGCGCCTTTTAGTCCTTTGAGATCGAAAGCTACTTTCTGTTCGTAGGTCGCAAAGCCGATGGCGGTGATCTTGAGCCGGAAATTGCCGATGATGGGCAGGTTCTCGAGGCTGAACTCGCCTTTGCGGCCGGTGATCATGCCGCTGATGATCGTATCTTTCTGCGCTTGTTTGGCCGGGTCATATTTTGTTTGGATCAGCTGGATAGAAGCGCCGTCCATTCCTTTGTTGGTCTTTGAGTCTACCACCTTACCATAGAAGTGACCGATGGCCGGGATCTGCCCGCCAGGGCCTCTTCTACCGCCTCCGCCGCCGCCCATAGGAGGGCCTTGGGAGAAGCCGGCTGCCGACATTGCCATAATCAGAAACAATAGCCAAATTTTTCTCATGAGTTTGAAATATTCATTTTGCCTGCAAAAATCCGGTTTAACGATTTAGCAAACGGGTCCATTCTATACAAACGGTATAATACAGATACGAAAGGGTTAATGTGATCCCTTAGAAAAAACTTAGTTTATTTCATGAGCAGCGTCAGGAAGATCTGGAGCAGGCCGATGAGAAAACCCAAGGCTGCGCCGATGAGCTCCACGAACCGGAACTCTTTGGTCAGGAACTCGTTGAGCATCGACTCCAGCCTGTTGGCCGAGAAGCCGGCGATCTTCTCGACCACGATGCGTTCGAGGTCCAGGTCCTGGCGGAGGTTGGCGGTGTAATTCTTCATGATCACGGGAAACAGCTCTTCCAGCTCAGCCATAAATACTGTCTTTAGCTGACCAATGGTCTTGTCGCCGATGAACATGGCGATCATGGGCATCGATTCCTTGAGCTTTACGCGAAGGAAATTGTCGACATGCGCTTCCGCCATGGGCAGGATGCGTTTGACATTATCGGGATGGGTGATGGTCTTTTCGATGTCATCGAAGGAAAGCAGCTCCTGGCCGACGACGCGGCCGAGGCTCTCGGCGATCTGCTGCTGCCGCTTGGGGAAGACGCCATGCAGGGTAAAGCCCAGGATCTTCTTGGGGTGGCGGGGATGGAAGAGGAGCTTGAGGGCCATCCAGATGGTGAGCCAGTGGATGAAAGCGGAGATAAAGGGGATGGTGTACAGCCACCAGGCGATTCTATGCATAGATTCATTTAAATGGAAAAGAGGCCTATGGCCTCTTTTCACTGGGGGGTGGATGAGGGGGTTCGAACCCCCGACCCTCAGAACCACAATCTGATGCTCTAACCAACTGAGCTACAACCACCATGTGAAGCGCGAAATTAATGCAAAATCGCTTTTTGGCAAAAACATTATGGAAAATTTATTGTTCTACGAATATTTACGTATACTGTGGATGGGCCCGAGCCGTCCATCACAATGTTCGCAAAGTGCTTGTTAATATTCATCTTAGCCGACAACATACCATTATATTTATCGTTATTTTTGAATAGCTATGCTAAAAGTGTTAAAGTATATGATTAACAAAAGAAATCTGCCGATTGTCCTACTGATCCTTGCAGCGGGTGTTTTTGTCGCCGGCAGGACGTTGGGAAGAGGGGGGAATCCTCCCACCAAGTACGAACGTATCCTGCACAATGTTGGTGAGTATCTGGAGCAGATACATTACAGTCCCAAGCCGATAGACGATAAGTTCTCCACCGAGGTCTTCGATAAGTACCTGAAGGAAGTGGACGGCGAGAAGGATGTATTCCTGCGTTCCGATGTGGACGATCTCCGCAACAAATATGGTGCGAAGATCGACGATGAGATCCTGGGGACGGCGCCTATCCAGTTTGTGCCGGCCGTGACCGAGGTCTACAAGAAACGGATGGTGGAAACGGAAGCGATCTACAAGGACATCCTGAGCAAGCCCTTTGATTTCTCCGTGACCGAGGACTTTAATCAGAACTATGACGAGCTGAAATTCCCAGCCACCGATGCAGAACGCCGGGAAGTCTGGCGCAAGCGGCTGAAGTACCTGACCCTGGAGCGCTATTCCGACCTGCTGGACCAGCAGGAGGCGAATAAGGCCAAGCCGGGCTTCGTAAGCCGCACCAACGAGGAACTGGAGAAAGATGCCCGGGCCCGCAGCATGAAGGTGATGGACCGCATATACGAGCGGCTAAAAGTAAAAGAGACCGACGATGATCGCTTCAATACCTTCGTTCAGGCCATCGTCCAGTCGATGGATCCGCACACGGACTATTTCCCGCCGGTGGAACAACGTTATTTCAACGAGCAGATGAGCGGCCACTTCTTTGGTATCGGCGCTTCTCTTCTCTATGAGGACGGCAATATAAAGATCGGATCCCTGGTGACGGGCAGTCCGGCCTGGAAGTCCGGGCAGGTAGGTGTGGGCGACGTCATTCAGAAAGTGGCCCAGGGCGCCCAGGAGCCGGTGGACATGGCAGGGTATTTCACCGAGGACGCCATCAAGATCATCCGGGGCACCAAGGGCACCGAGGTGAAGCTGTGGCTGAAGAAGCCCGATGGATCGGTGAAAATGGTTTCCCTCATCCGCGATGAGATCGTGCAGGATGAGCTGACCTTCGCCCGCAGCGCCATCGTCAACAGCCCTAAGGGAAGGATCGGGTATATCTATCTGCCCGAGTTCTATGCCGATTTCGACAATCCCAAGGGCAGCCATTGCAGCATCGACGTGGCCCGGGAAATACTCAAATTAAAGGAACAGAAGGTCGACGGCATCGTCCTCGACCTCAGGGATAACGGCGGCGGGTCGCTCATGGATGTGGTCCAGATGGCCGGCTACTTCGTGGAGCAGGGACCTATCGTCCAGGTCAGAGACCGGGACGGCAAGCCTTCCATCCTGCCCGACCATGACAAGACCGTGCTGTATGACGGACCGTTTGCCGTGATGGTGAATGAGCTGAGCGCTTCGGCTTCCGAGATCTTCGCCGCCGCCATCCAGGACTACCACCGCGGGGTCATCATCGGCAGCACATCTACTTATGGCAAGGGAACGGTCCAGCGGCCCATAGGTCTCGACAAGACCATGGGATTCATGGACGCCAACAGCGATCTGGGCACCCTGAAGCTCACCTTACAGAAGTTCTACCGTATCAGCGGCGGATCGACACAGCTGAAGGGCGTGGCCTCCGATATCGTGCTCCCGGACATCTACCCGGACATATATGAATACAGCAAGATC
>JAMFRX010000722.1 GCA_026224995.1 Puia dinghuensis | reverse complement strand
GTCGAACCCTTCCCTTCAGTGGACTCCACCCATGTCCTCCCTTTATGCACTTCCACGATCTGCCGGGACAGGAACAACCCGATGCCCAGGCCTTCCAGATTCCTGGTCTTCTCCGCGCGATAGAACCGGTTGAAGATATAGGGCAGCTCGTTGGCGGGAATGCCCTTGCCGCCATCGGCCACGGAGACGGTGGCCCAGCCCTCGCGGACGACGACCCCAACATCTATATGGGTGTTGCCATCGGAATATTTGATGGCATTGGTGAGATAGTTGGTGAGCACCTGCAGGAGCTTATCCCGATCGGCTGTCAGAGCCGTTTGGGCCATACCCTTCCGTTCGATCGCAAACTCCGGGTAGGCCATCCGCATGGTATTCATACAATCGTCGACGAATTCGTCCAGGTCGAAGGTCTCGGTCTGCAGGTCGTAGTTGCCGGAGATGAGCTTGGTGGACTTGTAGAGCTCGTTCACCAGCTTCTTGAGCCGCTCGGCATTTCGCTTGGTCCGGTCGATAAAATCGGCGAACCCTTCCGTGCTGCTTTCCTGGATCTGCGCTTCCATCCAGCCGATGTTGAGCATGATATTGGTCAGGGGGTTACGCAGCTCATGGGCCACGAAGTTCAGGATATCATCCCGTTGCCGTTCCTGGTCCTTCTTGGTGGTGACATCATGAAAGATCAGCAGCGCGTGCGTCTGCCCGGCATTTCCATCCAGCCGGCCGCAGCTGACCTCGAAGCTCCGCAGCCGGGCATAGGAGTCTTCGAATTCCAGCTCCTGCGGCGCGGCGCAGCCGTCAGGCCCAAATGCGCTCTGGATGGCGGCATGCAGGCCGCCATTTCCATCGAACCTCTTCAGGAACTCCCGGAAATCAAAGGTGTGCAGGAAGGATTCCGTGAGATTAAAGAGCTTCACAAAGCTCCGGTTGGCTTTGACTACATTCAGGTCCGGGTCCAGCACCAGCACGGCGTCATCGATAGATGCCAGGATATTCTCGTTGAAACTGTTGAGGCGAACGATGGATTGTTCCGACTCCTTTTGGGTATGGATATTCTGAATGATCTTGAGGATGCACTTTCGCCCATTCGCACTGTTCAGCAGCACCGATTCACCCGAGACCCAGGTGAGCACACCGTTTTTGTTGACGAGATAGTTGTTGTCATAGGACTGCGTCTCATCCAGCACGGTGCGCACTTCGCGCATGGGCAGTTCCCGCTGCCGGTCCTCTTCCGTGAACAGGATGGAAAAGTTCTGCCCTATCAGATCGGCCATATCATAACCAAAGGAGAGCTGGAAGGCCCTGTTCACGTCCAGGATGATACCATTCTCATCCAGCATTAGCACAGAATTCTTTTTGGGGTTATCAAAGAGGGCGCGGTAGTAGTCGGAGTAGGAAAAGTCTTTACCAAGATCAGCATTCATCATACATCGGCATTTGTAGGACGAATGTAACGAAAATAGCAAAGCACCAACACCCCCGGGAATAGCACTACCGCGAGGCCAAAATGCCAGGACAGGAAGCCGCCAGCGAGGCAGCCCAGGAGGAAGACGAGGATGAGGGCCAGGTTATGCCCATGGCCGCCACGATGGCCATACAGATCAGCACCGTCGGCAACTGCATCCCACTGCCGGACCAGAACGTCACCAATGGGACGTGCAGCATCCTGAGAATAACCGCCCCGAGGCCCGCAAGGATCAGGAAGGCTCCTTCCAGCTGCAAGAGCTTGTTGGCGTTACCACCTTTCCCATCTATTTTGCCTGCCAGCATCACCGCCAGGAAGAATACGGGAAAGGCCAGTAGCTTGGACCATTCATTGCGGCCTGCATGGTGGATGATGTCGTAGGCAAGAATGATAAAGTTGCCGGTGACATGCGCGGCGAAGAGCTTGTCCGCGCCGATAAAGGTCGCGGAGTCGGTGAAGCTCGCTACCAGGGTCAGCAGCAGGCTCGTGATGCCTATGGAGGGAGGTCGCCGCATGACGGCAATTTAACTTATTTCAGATAATGTTTGGGCGTCGCCACATACCGTTATATCCTATATTTGCCACCCAATTCCTTCCATTATGCAATCCTGGACAGACTATCAAAATAAGCACAAAGACCGTTTTCTCAGCGAGCTCCTGGAGCTCCTTCGCATCCCCTCCGTCAGCGCCCGAAGCGAGCACAAAGCGGACATGCTCCATTGCGCTGAAGCTGTCAGGCAGCGCCTGCTGGAAGCGGGAGTGGACAAGGCCGAGATCTATCCCACCGAAGGTCACCCCGTGGTCTATGGCGAAAAGCTCACCGACCCCGCCAAGCCGACGGTCCTGGTCTATGGCCATTATGATGTTCAGCCCCCCGATCCGCTGGACCTCTGGCATAGCGGCCCCTTCGATCCCGTGATCAAGGACGGGAAGATCTATGCCCGCGGCTCCGCCGACGACAAGGGCCAGTTCTACATGCACGTGAAGGCCTTCGAGACCATGATCCAGACCCAGAGCCTGCCCACCAATGTGAAGTTCATCATCGAAGGGGAGGAAGAGATCGGCAGCCCCAATCTCGCCAAGTTCGTGAGCGCCCATAAGGACCTGCTGAAGGCCGACGTCATCCTGATCAGCGACACATCTATGCTGAGCCTCGATACCCCGAGCATCGACGTGGGCGTCCGCGGGCTGAGCTATATCGAGGTAGAGGTCACGGGCGCCAACCGCGACCTGCACAGCGGCGTCTATGGCGGCGCAGTGGCCAACCCCATCACTATCCTGGCCCAGATGATCGCCTCCTGCCATGATGCCGATAACCGGATCACCATCCCCGGCTTCTACGATGGCGTGGTAGAAGCCACTCCCGCCGAACGGCAGCTCATGGCCAAAGCTCCCTTCGACGAGGCGGAGTACAAGAAGGATCTGGGCATTAACCAGCTGGTCGGCGAGAAAGGCTATACCACCAACGAACGGACGGGCATCCGCCCCACCCTGGAGCTCAATGGCATCTGGGGCGGCTATACCGGCGAAGGCGCCAAGACGGTGCTGCCTTCCAAGGCCACGGCCAAGATCTCCGCGCGGCTCGTCCCCAACCAGAGCTCTATCGTCATCACGGAAAAGCTGTTGAATTATTTTAAGCAGATCGCCCCGCCCGGCGTCACCGTAAAGGCGGAAGAGCACCATGGCGGCGAGCCCTATATGACGCCCATTGACAGCAAGGCCTACCGGAGCGCGGCCAAAGCCATAGAGGCGGTCTTCCACAAGGCGCCGATCCCGGTGCGTGGGGGTGGGAGTATTCCCATTTGCGCCTTATTCGAGAAGGAACTGGGGATAAAGATCGTGTTCATGGGATTTGGGCTGGATAGCGATAATCTGCATTCGCCGAATGAGAAGTTTGGGTTGGAGAATTTCTATAAGGGGATAGAGACGATACCGTATTTTCATCAATATTTTGCGGAGAAGTAGGAACTTAGGTGTAATGTTACTTACTACCTGGTTCGGTCAACGTTAACCGCGCTCATTTTAGTGGCTTATTTCTATCTTCTTAATATGAACACGATGATCATTCTTGTCCATATTATGGAGAGCCAGTTGATTTGCCACTTCAAACCATCGAAAGATCATCGTCTTCCTGTTATCCGCGTAAAACAGACTCTTCTCATTTGAAAAATAGCTCTCGCAAAATCTAAATGACTTATACTCTTTATTGATCAAATAGAAGAGTGCATAATTGGATTCATGGTCCACCAGCGACTCACTCAGTATAATTTTCCCTTTCTCCTCCGTTCCACTAAAGATCACCGGCATAAAATATTCCTGCTTCAATTTTGCCTTTTCCTGATCGTAAAAATCAAACAAGCCCGAAGATCCAAGGCCGACGGAATTAAATTCGCAGAAGTTCGTTAGTTCCCGTAGTGAGTCTTGCCCGGCTCGCCGCCAAAATAAATAAATATGAGCCGGGAAGGAGGATTTTCTGCAACTGTCAAACGTAATTGCACCTACGTAAGTATCTACAAACACAAGGATAGTATCGATACCCCTATCCCTCAATTCGACTACTCCTCGCTGAACCTGGTGAGCTATTGTTT
>JAMFRX010000089.1 GCA_026224995.1 Puia dinghuensis | reverse complement strand
CTACCTTATAAGCATCCCCTTTATGCAGGGGCATCCTTGTCGTCGCAGTCACCGAGCCGGAGTTCATCAGCGACCCCTCCGTCGACAGCGTAATGTAGGCAGGGTCGCCCGCTTTGGGCTTATTGATCAATGGCTCCATGGTCCCCGTCAATCGATAGATCTTCAGGATACCTGTTTTATCGCCTTTTTTGGGGAATTCTTCGTAGGTAAAAGTGGTCGCACCGAATGCTACGGTTTTTACCCGCAGCTCCGTCGATAAAGCCTTCAACGATTCCATCGGCAAGGGCTTCTCCCCGGCTTCCAGCGCCAGGCGCCGGTCCCGGAAGACATAGATACGATTGCGCCGGATAGTGATCTTGTCGGCCGTGAGCCGGTGCTCCTGCAAACCCATCACATCCAGGCCCTCCGCGGCTATGCCCTCGCTCGTCGCTTCCACTACGTCCACCTGATGGCCTTTTGCCCGCCCAATCTCTACCTTATCCAGGGAGGGCATGACCCGCAGGGTATCCAGCCGGAAAACCCGCTTCTTGCTGTCCAGCTCCATGTTACTCAGGAAAACCGTCTCATCGACCCCGGGAACTACATACCGGGCATGTTCGACGACTAGCCGGATGCCACCGACCTTGAAATTCCCGACCTGCCCGCCCACCGAATCCAGCTCCACGCTGCCGGCAAGCTGCAGGCCATTCTCACGGGTAGTCACTGTCAACCCGGTGCATTCAACCCGGTCGATCAAAGCGTCGGTAAAAGGCAGCTCCGGCTTGGGAAAAGGGATATTCTTCTTCAGTAGATGATCATCCAGGCTGGCCGTACAGCCTTCCAGTCGGAGACTGCGCATTAGCAGCCGGTGAGATCGCAGCAAGGTCCAAAACTGTATTCCGCTCAACGTCACCCGATCGATGCTGACTTCATGGGTATGTGCCTCTTGTGAAAAACGAATATGCAGTCCATTCAGGATCAGGGACCCGCTAAATATGCTGGGATGCAGCGAGGTGTAAGTTATCTTCAGCGAGGGAGGCAAGGCCTGCAGTGCCGCATCCACCTTTTTGCGGATCAGCGCGCCTGCTACAAAGTATCCGGCGATCATCAAGATCACCAGTATCCCGGCCGTTACCATCACTACCTTCTTATTCATAGTAGCTACAAACGGGGTGTCAGCAATGCCAGTTGCCTTCCGCTAGCTCTTTGCGTATTCCTTAACCTTGCCCAGCTGCAGTCCCACAGTATAATCCTTCATCCTGGCCTGCAGACCCGCGCTCAGCGGGACCAGCGGCAGCCGTACATGATTCCCGATCAGCTTGAGCTCGCTCATCGCGGCCTTCACGCCGGCAGGATTGTTCTCGGCAAAAAGAAGCTCATAGCCGGCGATCAGCCGGTCGTTCAGATGCTTAGCGCCTCTGAGGTCGCCTTTCAGGGCCAGCCGCACCATATCCGTGAAAAGCCTGGGCCAGCTATTGGCCGCCACGCTGATCACGCCCTCCATGCCTACCGCTATCTGTGGGAAAGCCAGGGCATCGTCGCCGCTGACCACGAGGAAGCCCTCCGGCCTGTCCCTAAGGATCTCCATACACTGGGCCATGTCACCACTCGCTTCTTTGATACCGGCGATATTGTCCACTTCCCGCGCCAGGCGGATAGTCGTGGCGGCATTCAGGTTACGCCCGGTGCGCCCCGGAACATTGTATAATAGTATAGGCTTAGGCGAAGCCGCGGCCAGGGCCTTATAGTGCTGATAGAGCCCTTCCTGAGAGGGCTTGCTATAATACGGGCTCGCGCTGAGCACGGCCGTAGCCTTGTCCAGAGGGAGCGTCGACAGCTCCTCTACCAGCTCCTGGGTGTTATTACCTCCCACGCCAACGACCACCGGCACCCTGCCCGCCACCTTCTCATAGGTGAACATGACGATGGCCTTCTTCTCAGCCTTGCTCAGGGTCGGCGTCTCTCCTGTAGTACCCATGGTCACGAGATGTTCTACGCCTCCGTCTATCACGAAGTCGATGATCCTTTCCAGGGCGGTATAATCTATGCTCCCGTCAGCCTGAAAAGGCGTTACCAAAGCTACTCCGGTTCCCCGGAGCTGTTCCCTAAGCGTCATGGCTATTTAAGTTGTAGTTGTTTGAATTAAGCGTTCACCTCGTTGTAGAAACCCATCTTGCCGAACTTCTCGATCCGCTTGTTCACGCGTTGTTCGGGCGTAAGCTCCAGCAGCTCGCGAAGGGTCTCTATCAGCTTCGGCTTCAACAGGCCGGCAGCTTCCGCATAATCCCAATGGGCGCCGCCCAGCGGCTCCGGTACGATGCTGTCGATCAGCCCGAACTCGTACATATTATCCGGCGTCAGCCTTAGCTCCTCCGCCGCCTTTTCCTTCTGATCCCAGCTCCGCCACAGGATAGAGCTGCAATTCTCGGGGGAGATAACGGTATACCAGGAGTTCTCCAACATGAATACCCGGTCTCCTACCCCAATGCCCAGAGCCCCGCCCGACGCCCCTTCGCCGATCACGACGCAGATCACCGGTACCTTTAGCCGCATCATCTCATAGATATTACGGGCAATAGCTTCCCCCTGCCCCCTCTCTTCGGCCTCCATACCCGGATAGGCCCCGGGCGTATCGATCAGCGTGACTATCGGCTTCCCGAACTTTTCCGCCAGCCGCATGAGCCGGAGCGCCTTGCGGTACCCCTCCGGATTGGCCATCCCGAAGTTCCGCAGCTGCCGCATCTTGGTATTCGTACCCTTCTGCTGCCCGATGATCATCACCGTCTGGCCATCTAATTGCGCAAATCCGCCCACCATCGCCTTGTCGTCCTTCACATTCCTGTCCCCATACAGCTCCACAAAATTGGTGCACATCTTCTCTATGTATTTCAAGGTATAGGGCCGGTCCGGATGACGGCTCAGCTGCACCTTTTGCCAGGGCGTCAGATGCTGGGTGATCTCCCTGCGCTTCTCGATAACCTGGTCCTCCAGCTTCCGGATGGAATCACTGAGATCGACCTTGGTCTTCTCGGCAGTTTGTTTGAGCTTCTCGATCTCATCGAATAATTCTTTGATCGGTCTTTCAAAATCCAGGAACTGTCGGTTCTTAGCTTGCGCCATAGTTAAGTTGTTTGCCCTTCGGCCAGTGAGCCTGCTGCCCACTTGGTAGTTATATAAAGGTGTAAAATTAAGGGAAGCAAATTTTACGTAAAAGTTTTGTTGGAGAAAATCAAAATTCTCCTATCTTTGCCATCCCGAAAAACGAGGAGTTACCCGCTCAAAAAGCTGGAAAAACACCTCGGAACGGAGGTTGGATTGGTAGTTCAGTTGGTTAGAATGCCGCCCTGTCACGGCGGAGGTCGCGGGTTCGAGTCCCGTCCAGTCCGCGAAACGAGGTTCACTGCAAAGTGAGCCTTTCTTTTTTGGACACATTCCGACAGTCATGCTATTGATTTTCAAACAACTGTAACAAAGCGGCACGCCTGCCGTGTCCTAGCTTTACAAATACGTACAACATAATACGCGACTAAAAAGGAGTTGTATGCGCATTCAGACAAGGTATTGCTGATGGCATCTTGCTGCCGGCGGAAAACCTTTGCCAACAGATGGTCAGAACGTCGGAGGAAGATGCGTCCTAATCACCTAAATTTGGTTGTATATGGCAGTAAATAGATTTAATAAAAAAATCAGCCGACTGACGAACCCAAAGCTGGCGGGGACGCTGTACATACTATGTAGGTCAAATCCTTTTGAAAGACTAGTCTATCACACCGGCCGTCGCGAGCTTATGGATAAATCATTTCTGACCGCTTCTTCGAATGCCAGTTCTCT
>JAMFRX010000015.1 GCA_026224995.1 Puia dinghuensis | reverse complement strand
GTTATATGGGATCGCAGGACCAGCACCCCGGTGACGAACCAGCCTGCCGGGATAAGTATTGTTCCGCCTCCGTGGCCGGCGGCATCGTCGATGGCCTTTTGAATGCGCGCGGTATTATCCGTGCGGCCATCCCCGACGGCGCCATAGGTACGGATATCATAGATCACCGGCGGACTGTAGACGGCATGATCGCGCAAGAGCGCTATGGTCTGATGCTGTCCTGGTTGCAGCGGCCAATCGAGATAAGAAATAGGATGGCCCCATTTATCCGTCAGGTGTTGCAGGTCCACCGATCTGTTGCCGACCGATGCCCGGGAAAACGAACCGGCAAATTCGGCTCGCCAGGTGACGGCCCGCTTGCCCTTATTGGTGACGGTCGTTTGCGACGGGCCTGTATGGTTCACTGAGAGCATTGTACCAAGCACCGGGAGATCATCCAGCCAGGCGTGGCCTTCTCCGCGGCTACGGTAGAATGTCGTGACCGTCCGCGTGCCGGGCAGCACTTCGACACCCATGAGCCCAAGCACCACTCCCTGGATGACACCAAACGACACTTCCGGGTACTCGCGGCGTTCCGTGGCAGGATCGGCGAGAAAGAGGATCGTTCGTCTGGCCGTATCCCAGTAGCCCTCCCGATAGAAGAGATAGGGCAGATACGAGGTGGTCTCGACATTCCAGCGGTTGGCGGCGAGATGTTCGATCGTCTTGCGACATCTTGCGGTGTCATGGAGGACGTCGAACCAGAGTAAGAACGCCTCGCCTTCACCCAGCCCGAATTTCCCATCGTTGCTATACCAGGTCCGATACCGGCCAACGGAATCGCTCCACCAGTCGCTTTCCAGCCGGAGCCGGTACTGTTCCGCCCGTTGCGCATACTGTTGCGCCGTCTGCGTCTGTCCCAGATGTTGTGCTATCTCTGCGCCAGTGATCAGGCCACGATATATGGCGCCAGGAAGATCGACGCCGACCCTGATATTGGGGATGCTTTCGGAATAAGAAGGCAGGCCGCGGCAGCGATCGAAGGCGTCCTGCTCGTTAAAGGGAACCGGCGCATTCGGATGCGCTGGTCTCGTCAACAGGGAATCCGGCTGCAGCACCCATTTTTCGATGTAGGGACCGGCCGTCTTTTCCAGAAAGTTTTTAAACAGGGGGTCTTCATAATAGCTGCTGTCCCCCGTCCATGCAGCCAGGCGCCAGGCTGCCGACAGCAGGTCGAAATTCGCATCCAGGTTATACCAAAATTCCTTGTCGCTGCGATAGTCTGCGGGTGCGGGATTGCCGAGCTTGTTGATCTCCCAGTAGCTGCACCAATCTTTCGACGCCGAGATATTTTTGGCAAAGAGGGTCAGCATATTCTTGTTTTCCGCGTCGAGTCCCAGGATGGCCCCACCAATGGCCTGGTGCGATACGTCACGCATACAGAAGGCATCCCGTGGCGGCAATGCGGATTCATACCAGGGCCCTACCGGGTCCTGCCGTTTCCCCCGATAGTGCAAGGCCTGCATTTTCGCCCAGTTAAAGGCCCTGGTCATCGCGGTATCGGAAGAGCCGAATGTTACGGATTGCCCCTGCGAGGGACAAGAGATTGCCACGCATAAAGCGGGTAAAAGCCATTTTAGCATAAGATTGATCAATTATCTTAACTTTCCTTTTTAATCGCAACAATTTAAGCATACTGGGAATCTTATGGGCAAATTATTCTCTTCCATACCGCGTTGGACTATGATCTTACCGGCTGGCGCCTGGCTCTTGCTGATCCTGCCGCCGTTCCTTTCTTCCGGCCTGCATTCCGCGCTGCTTGCCCTGGTATTGATCGGTACGGTCCTCGCGGCGGTCCACCACGCCGAAGCGATCGCTCACAAAACGGGGGAGCCCTATGGCACCCTGATCCTGGCGGTTGCCGTCACCGTTATCGAAGTATCCCTTATCCTGTCCCTGATGTTAGCCGCTGGCCCGGATGCCGCTACGCTGGCAAGAGATACGGTTTTTGCCGCCGTTATGATCATCCTCACCGGATTGACGGGCCTCTGTCTCCTCGTCGGGGCCGCGCGGCACAAGGAACAGGAGTTCGGCCGCGAAGGCGTCAGCGCCGCGCTCGTCACCCTCACCGCGATCACCGCTTTGGCCCTGATCCTCCCCAATTATACGACTACCATCAAAGGCCCGGTCTACAGCGTCCCACAGCTGATCTTTGTCGCCATCGTCTCCCTCGTCCTCTATGCTACCTTTGTACTCGTGCAGACCGTACGCCACCGGGAGTATTTCCTGGTCGAAGAGTCTGCCGATGACCAGGCCGCAACGCACGCGGCGCCTGCCGCCGGCGGAAACCTCGTCGTCAGCCTCCTGCTGCTCGTGATCGCACTGATTGCTGTCGTCCTGCTGGCAAAAAAGCTGAGTCCCGTGATCGAGACCATGGTGGCTAATGCGGGAGCGCCAAAATCTTTGGTTGGCATCATAATCGCCGCCGTCATCCTGCTTCCCGAAGGCCTGGCTGCGGTGAAAGCCGCACGCGCCAATAAGCTGCAGACAAGCCTCAATCTTGCTCTGGGTTCCGCACTGGCAAGCATCGGGCTGACCATTCCGGCCGTCGCGGTCGCATCGCTTGCGGTGGGTCTGCCGGTGACACTCGGATTGGACGCAAAATCCATGGTCCTCCTCGTTCTTTCCTTATTCACCATCAGCATCTCGTTCGGCACCGGCCGGACCACGATCATGCAGGGTACGGTGCTGCTGGTGCTATTTGCCGTTTATCTTTTTACGACGATCTTCCCCTGACTCATCGCCCGCTGCAAAAAGCTCTGCCTGTCAAACGCATCCTCCACCTCTATGATGGCCTGCATGAGGTTATTTTTAGTTTTGAGCAGGTCCGTCGTCGCCTCGGTCATGATCTCCCACACCGGCTTCATCTGCTCGACCAGCGCCTTGCCCTTATCCGTGAGCTGGATCAGGCGCTTCCGCTCATCTCCCTTATCCCGCCTGGAGCTGATGAGCTTTTGCTTCTCCAGCTCCTTGAGCAGGCCGATGGTGGAGGGATGCGCATAGCCGATCTCCGCTGCCAGCTCCACCACGCTCAACACCGGACGTTTGTGCAGGGTAAAGATGACAGGAAACCATTTAGGCTCAAAGTCGACCCCGCAGGCCTTGTAGATAAGCAGGCCGTCCTTTCGCATCCTGTCCGCCAAGCGTTGCATCCGGGTCGCAATAGCCAATATGCCGGCTTCGTCGATGACATTCATAGAGGATCAGTTAGATAAGTGAACGTGATAAAATACCGTATCCACGCCCATCAAAGGAAAATAGGCGGGCAGGTCCGTCTTGTCGATGCGGTGAAATCCGTTCTTCTCGTAGAACCTGCAGGCCGCTTTCAATTGTTCGACGGTGCCAAGATACAGATCGGTTATCTGTTTCTGCGCGCTATAGGCCAGGAGAACCTGTAACAATCGATGCGCTATCCCCCATTCTTTTCCCCTGTATTCCTTTCGGACGAACATCTTGCGGATGGCCCCCGCGTTATGCCCCGTGGCGATAAGGGCGATCGTCCCGACCAGGCGATCCTCTGCAAAAGCTCCCCACATGCCTCCACCGGTATCCCGGTAGCAGGTCTCGATATCCTGGAGGTCCGGCTGGTCTTCCAGCCTTACGGGTACGTTGAACTCTATCTGCTGAATGGGCAGTATCAAGTCTATGACGGCCTGACAAAATGTATTGTCCAATGGTTTGATCTCAATATTCATATGTATGAAGGTACGTAGTTTCCTACATATATACAACAGGACAAGGCTGAGTCACCCAAAAGCGGTCTCAGCCTTGTCCTTATTTTTTTCCGCTAAGCACCATCAGCGCCACATCATGTCCGGGGATCGTCGCAGCGAAAGCCTTCGCCGTAGTCCCGGCCTTCTTCCGGTTCCAGATATCATAGAGCTCATAGCCCTGTTTCCCACAGTCCAGCACACGGCCGGACACGGGGTCGGTGATGGCCTGATCGGCCCACCGGTAGTTGAAAACGCGGGACTGGGATCCCCGGTTAAAGAAGCAAATGGCCCAATCGCCGGCGCCAAGTGGTTTTACCCATACCTCAAGGCTGTCTTTCTGCGACACCCGGAACCCTTGTACGCCCAGGGTATCCTGATCGATGGCGACGGCTTGCTTGTCGGTGAGGATGGCCAGGGTGGAGGCGCTCATTTTGGTGATGTCGTTGCCGGCGATCAACGGGGAGGCCATGATGCACCATAGCGAGAAGTGCGCGCGGTTCTCCCCTTCCGTTAGCCCATTGCCGACTTCCAGCATATCGGGGTCATTCCAATGTCCTTTGCCGGCATATTTGTTCAACGTATCGTTCTGATCTGCATTGTGCATGATGCCATTGGACGTCCAGGTGCCCATATTACGTACTCCATCGAACTGGGCATTGATATCGCCAGTAGTCCGCCACAGCGCGCCCACAGGTGCGGCCCACTGCCAGGGTTTGTTCGACCCCCACTCGCAGAGGCTGAAGACCACGGGCCGCCGGGCGGCACGAATGGCCTTGCTCATCGTGGTATAGGCCTCCCTGGCGTTTTCACC